>NZ_JBFTRG010000009.1:0-252623 GCF_056399425.1 Variovorax sp. 01N429
GCGCGGCGCGGACCCCACGAAAAGCGAGCACCGCAGGTTGCCCGTAGCGCAGCGAAGGGACGCCCACAGCAGGGTCGCCTTTCTTTTGCTTCCTTTTCTTTGGCGAAGCAAAGAAAAGGAAGTCGCCCGCCGGGGCGAGTCCCGGCCCCCACCCTCAAACCCGCAAACACGGACAACAACAAACCACCCCAATACCAGAGGAGCCCAACGTGCTAACCGTAAAAAACATCCACCAGTATTACGGCGGCTCCCACATCCTCCGAGACGTCACCCTGCAAGCCCAACTCGGCAAGGTCACAGTCCTCCTAGGCCGCAACGGCGTAGGCAAAACCACCCTCCTCAAGTCCTTGATGGCCCTGGTCCCCATCAAAAGCGGCACCATCGAATTCAACGGCACCCCCATCCAAAAAAAGACCCCCTACGAAAGAGCCAGATCAGGCATGGGCTTCGTCCCCCAGGGCCGAGAAATCTTCGCCCGCCTCACCGTCGAGGAAAACCTCCGCATGGGCCTCGCCTACAAACCAGGCAGCACGCCCATCCCTCCGGAGCTCTTCGACCTCTTCCCCGTCCTCAAGCAGATGCTCAACCGCCGAGGCGGCGACCTCTCGGGCGGCCAGCAGCAACAACTCGCCATTGCCCGCGCTCTTGCACCGAAGCCCAAGCTCCTCATCCTCGACGAGCCCACTGAGGGCATCCAGCCCAGCATCATCAAGGACATCGGCCGCGTGATCCGCATGCTCGCGGACCGTGGCGACATGGCGATCCTGCTGTGCGAGCAGTACTACGACTTCGCACAAGAACTCGCCGACGATTACCTGGTGATGGAGCGCGGCGAGGTCATTGCCCGCGGCCTGGGCAAGGACATGGAAGCACAAGGCGTGCGCCAGATGGTCGCGATCTGACGCTGACCGCTGATCCTTATCAACGCACGGGCGGTTCCGCAGCGGCCATCCGCTCGCGCGCCAGCTTCGCAAACGCCTGCAACTCGGCTGCGTTCAGATCCGACACAGCCCACACTTGCATGCCGTCCTGCGTCCACTGCACAAGGTTGTAGCCTCGTCGCACAAGCATCCGGGGCGGCTTCGCCTTGTCGTTCGAGGCAGGCCAGATGAAGAGGTTGACGATGTGCTGGCCTGATCGATAGACCAGCGCAGCGACGGGCCTTCCTTCGATGTAGTCGAGGCGCCCGCCGATCAGCGGCTGGCCCTCGGCGGCGAGATCGACGACCGGCGGCGAGAAGTCGAGCTTGCCGGCAAACCAGGGTTTGACAGTGTGATGGTCCGACGACGCGACGTCGGTGAGATGCGCCGCCATAAGGGAACGCACGTGGCTGTCGGCGACAGCGTCGTCGAGCGACTCCGCAGTGGGCCCGAGCAACAGCGTGAACGCGAGGCCCCAGGCCGTGGCCGCACCGGCCCCGAAAAGCGCGATCGCCTGCAGCCATCGCCATGAACGGGCGGGCGGCTGCCGACGAACCACCGGCTGCACCTCCGAATTGCGCAGTTGCGCGCCGATTCGATCGGCAAGCGCTTGGGGCGGTGCATGCCGGGTGGCTTCGCGCCGGATCAGCAAGCCGAGTTCGTCGTCTTCAGGTGCTTGCATCGCGCTGGGCTCCAGGTTTCGGGGCGGGTGCTTCTTCACGCAGCGCGTCTCGCAGAAGGGCGCGGGCGCGCGAAAGGCGCGACATCACGGTCCCGGCCGGAATCCCGGCGATGCGCGCGATTTCTTCATACGACATCTCTTCCAGTTCGCGAAGCACGATCACCTCCCTGAGCGGCGGCGCGAGCGCCTCGATGGCGGCGTCGACGCGGCGCCCGAGCGCGCGGCGTTCCCATGAGATCGCCGGATCGCCGCCGTCGCGCGGACGCGATCCGATGCCGGCCGCGTCCACGCCGCTGTCACGCACTTCGTCGAATTCGACCTGATCGGCGAGATGACGGTGCTGGCGCATGGCGTCATAGCAGGCGTTGCGCACGATCCCCAAAAGCCACGGCCGCGCGCTTTCGCCGCGCAGGTCGTCATAGAAGCGAAACGCGCGCAAGCAGGCCTCCTGCACCGCGTCCTCGGCTTGCTGGTCGTCGCGCAGCAGCCAGCGGGCCAGGTTGTAGGCGGCGGGCAGGTGCGGCAGGGCCGCGGTCTCGAATCGGCGCGTGCGGTCGTTCAACGAAGTCCTTCCCCTGCATGACGGACGGGGTCGGCGATTTATTCCGGAGACTTTTCAGGGAATAGGCGAGGGCTTCGGGCCGTCATGCGTGATGGCGATTCTGTTCCTTCTCGCCCTACTTAGGAGTCCCTTCATGAAACCATCCTCGATCCTCGTCGCCGCGCTGACGGCACTGTGCGTGGCGGCCTCCGCCACTGCTGCGGGCCCCAAGGCCTATGTCGGCAACTTCAAGGACAACACCGTCAGCGTCATAGACACCGCGGCCGGCCGGGTCGTCGCGACGGTGCCGGTGGCGACAGGGCCGGACGGCATCGCCGTCGCGCGGGACGACACGCAGGTGTTTGTCAGCGGCTCGGGCGCCACCAGCCTCAGCGTGATCGACACCGCGAGCGACAAGGTCACAGGCACAGTGGAGGTCGGCAAGGGGCCGCAGGGCGTGGCGCTGACGCCGGACGGGCGCTGGCTGCTGGTCGCAGTCAACGGTGAGGACCGCGTCGCGGTGGTCGACACGAAGACGCACGACGTCGCGGCCACGGTGCCTGTGCCCAAGCCGCACACGATCGCGATTCGGCCGGACGGACGACAGGCCTATGTCTCTTCGCAGACGCCCGGCAACTTCGCGCTGGTGGTCATCGACCTGCCGTCGCGTGCAGTGACGACCAGCGTGCCTGTCGAAAAGACGCCGCGGGATCTCGAATTCAGCCCTGACGGCAAGGCGCTGTATGTCACGCTGGCGGGCTTGAGCGCGGTGCAGGTGTTCGACCCGGCATCGAACAAGGTGATGGGAGAGATTCCGACCGGCGTATCGCCGCACGTGGCGCACCACTTCGCTGACACGCGTTCGGGCGTGGTGGTGGTTCAGGGGCCGGGCGAGCTGATGCTCTTCGACCCGGCCACGCGGACGGCCACCGGCAGCGTCTCGGTGGGCAAGCAGCCGCATTGGGTGGATGTGCTGCCCGACCACTCGAAGGTGATGGTCACTAACGAGGGGTCGAACGACGTGAGCGTGGTCACGCTGGCTGGCGGGCCGGTGGCGACGATTCCGGTCGGTACGGCACCGCGCAAGGTGGCTGTGCAGCACGCGGCTGGCGGCGGCGCAACGGCCAAGGTGTCGATCGACAACTTCGCTTTCGGGCCGGCGCAGTTGGTGGTCGCGGCCGGGCAGCGCGTGACGTGGACAAACCACGACGGCGCGCCGCATGGCATTGCCTTTGGGGACGGCGCACCGGGTACCGATCTGATGCTGCCGGGGCAGGATTTCAGCCGCACCTTCTCGAAGGCGGGCGTCTACGACTACGTCTGCTCCGTGCATCCCTACATGACGGCGCGCGTCACGGTGAACTGAGCCTCGGTCCGCGGCGGGGCGATCGCGCACGCTGGCATCGCGGACGCGCTACGCTCTGGGCTGCTTTCACAGCCCGAGACCCGCCATGTCATTGCGCCCGTCCGTTCGCCCATCGCCACCCGGGAGCGCCGCGTGGATCAATTGACCGCTCTCATGGTCGAGCACGCGGTGGCGGTGGTGTTCATCGCCACTTTTGTCTCGCGGATCGGGCTGCCCTTGCCGGCAGCGCCCTTGCTCGTGGTGGCCGGCGCTCTGGCCGCTGCGGCGCAGCCGCTGGTGGTCGTGGCGCTGGTGGCGGCATCTTGGCTGGGCAACGTGCTGGGAAATGGGGTCTGGTTCTACGCGGGCCGGCTCTACGGTTATCGCTTCATGCGCCTTCTCTGCAAGATCTCGGTCTCGCCCGATTCCTGCGTCCGCAGCAGCGAAACGATGATCGGGCGCTGGGGCGGCCTCTCCCTGGTGGCGGCCAAGTTCGTGCCGGGCGTGTCGGTGGTGGCACCGCCGATGGCCGGTGCGCTGGGCATGAGCTCGCTGCGCTTTCTCGCTTTCGAGACCGCCGGGGCGCTGATGTGGACCGCGATTTTCCTGGCGCTCGGCTGGCTGTTCCGCGACCAGATCCAGTCCGTGCTGGACACGCTTTCAGAGGCAGGCGGAGTCGCTGTCGTTGCATTGGTGATTGCGCTGGTCGTGTTCGTGGCGTTTCGCTATTGGCGGCGTCGCGTCATGCTGCGTCTCACGGGGTTGCCGCGGGTGACCGTCGGTGAATTGCTCGGGTTGCTGGAGGGCGAGCCGCCGCCGATCGTCATCGACGTGCGGGGCGAAGGGGGCGTGCAGGTCGACCCGAGGCGCATTCCGGGTGCGCTGCCGATCTCGCTCAAGGAAATCCAGCAGCGGCGAGCCCGACTGCCTTTCGAAGGCGATGACCGCGAGATCATCCTGTATTGCAGTTGCCCCAATGAGATTTCGGCCGCGCTCGGTGCGCAGGCACTGCTGGCGCGAGGGATGAAGCGCGCCCGCCCGCTTGCAGGCGGTCTCGAAGCCTGGGTCGAGGCTGGGCACCCGACCCTGCAATACTGATCAGCGCTCGTCAGTGCCGCTCAGTGCCCCTCAGTGCCCCTCGGTGCCGAGTGGCGGCGCAATCTCCTCGAGCGGCTTGCGCTCCGCATCCACCGCCCAGCGCAGCGCCATCAGGCCAGCCACGATCACCAGCACGGCCCCGAATGCGTAGCCCGCGGCGACGGCGCCTCGGCTGCCGGTTTCGATCAGCGCACCGAACAGCACCGGCGCGACGAAGCCGCCCGCGCCGGTGCCCACCGCATAGAAGATCGATATCGCGACCGCGCGCATCTCCAGCGGAAAGACTTCGCTGACCGTGAGATACGCAGAGCTGGCCGCGGCCGACGCCAGGAAGAACACGGCCGACCAGCACAGCGCCTGGCTGCGCGCATCGAGCCAGCCCTGCATGAAAGCCCAGCCCGTGAGCGCCAGCCCCGCACCCGAGAGCACATAGGTCAGCGCAATCATCCGGCGACGGCCGACGCGGTCGAAGAGCGGCCCCAGCAGCAACGGCCCCAGCACGTTGCCAAGCGCGAACGGAAAAATATAGAGCCCGACTTTGCCTTCCGGCACGCCATGAAAGCGCGTCAGCACCAGCGCGTAAGTGAAGAAGATGGCGTTGTAGAAGAACGCCTGCGAAATCATCAACGCCATCGCCACCATGCTGCGCTGTGGATATCGACGCAGCAGGACACTCGCCACTTCGCGCCAGCCGGGGCGGGCGCCGTCACCGAGAGCCACATGGCCGGCAGCGGCAGGCAGTGCGCCATGTTGCGCCGCCACTTGCGCTTCGATCTGCTGCACGATGACTTCGGCCTCAGCCGCGCGGCCATGCGTCATCAGCCATCGCGGGCTTTCCGGCACGTCACGCCGCACGAGCAGGATCGCCACCGCCAGCACTGCCCCGAGCGCGAAGCCGGCGCGCCAGCCCAGCACCGGGCCCAGCACGCGCGGATCGAGCAGCCACAGGCTCAGGCCTGCGCCCAGCGCCGCACCGATCCAGAAGCTGCCATTGATCGTCAGATTGACGCGGCCACGCACGCGCGCCGGAATGAGTTCGTCGATCGCGGAGTTGATGGCTGCGTATTCGCCGCCGATCCCCAGCCCCGTCGCGAATCGGCACACGGCGAAGAAGATGAATCCCGGCGAGAAGGCCGTCGCCAGCGTGGCGACCGCGTAGATCACGAGTGTGAGCAGGAAGAGCCGCTTGCGCCCCAGCCGGTCGGCGAGCCTGCCGAACACCAGCGCGCCGATCACCGCGCCGCCGATGTAGAGCGACCCGGAAGCGCCGATCTGTGCTGCGGTGAGTGCCAGCGTGTCGGAGCGCTCCAGCACACTGCCGATGGAGCCGACCAGCGTGACTTCGAGCCCATCGAGCACCCAGGCCACGCCCAGCGCGATGACCACGCGCCAGTGCCAGCGCGACCAGGGCAGGCGGTCGAGGCGGGCCGGGATGTCGCTGCGTGCGGAGTCCATGTCGGCTTCGGTCCGGCCGCGTCCTTCTACATCGCCCAGATGCGCGGCGGCTGGCCGGGCAGCTTCCAGAGTTCGGCGCGCCAGGCCATCCAGATCTTGCGCAGCAGTTGCATCGCGGGTTCGACTACCGGCGCGAGCGCGCGAACGACGATGATTTCCGCATGCGGGCTGGTCGCGCCGGCGCTTTCCTGCAGCGCGTGCCCGTCGATCAGCGATCGTGCGGCGTCCAGCGCAGCCTCGCGCCGCTCGCGGGCAATTGGCGAACCGGCGACGAAGAAGATCGACGCAATGCAGCGATTGCCCGCAAAGCCCACAGGGCTCTGAAGCAGCCGATGGTCGGATGCATCGATGCGTCCGCGTTCGAGCCAGACCCCCGGTGCTTCGATGTGCTGCTGCAGCGTGCCTTGCTCGAAGGGCTTGCCGGCGTTGGGCAACCCGAGCGCGGTGACATCCCAGCCGATCAACTCGGCGCCGGGCGCAGCGCGCAGCATCAGCCGGTTTTCCGCGCGGCAGCCGCTGAAGCAGATGGCTTCGAGCGGCAACCATTCGAGGCGTGCGCCGGCGTCCAGCGTCAGCTCGGTGCGTTGCAGCGCGAGCTCGCCATCAGAGCGGTAGAAGCGGCTTGCGCCGGGTGTGGTGATCAGGCCATGGCTGCCGGGTGCGGCACGCACACGGATGTCCAGCGTGTCGCCGCCCACCAGCCCGCCGGGCGGATGGACCAGAACGTTGTGGCAAACGGCGTCGCCCTCCGGGTAGAGGCTCTGGAGAATGCGCAGGGGGCCGTCGTGGCTGAATCGCGCAACGCTGCGATGGTTTTCAAGCTGATAGTCGAGTTCGAGACGCGCGTGCCATGGCATGAACGCGAGTGTAGGGGCAGCGTGACGCTACTCGCCTCTGAGAAGGCGGCGAAGCTTGCCGCGAAGCGGGGTCTCTTCCCTGCGCGGGGGAACGCCCAGCTTCTGCGCCATGAACTCGCGCGTGCCGCCATTGCGCAAGTCGACCTCGCGCACGACCTGGCCCGCCTGATAGACGAATGCCACGTCGGCGAGTTCGAGCACATCGTCGATGTCGTGGGTGATCATCAGCACCGGAATACCCCACTCGCGGCGCATGATCGCGAGGTCCTGGCGAACACTGCTGCGCAGCATTGGATTGAGCGCGGCGAAGGGCTCGTCGAGCAGCAGAACCTGCGGCCGGCACGCCAGTGCGCGAGCCAGCGCCACCCTTTGCTGCTGGCCGCCAGAGAGCGTCCGGGGCCTGCTGTCGGCCATGGCGGTCAAATCGAAGCTTCGCAGCAGGGCTTCGACACGGTCGCTGTCTTTACGCGACATTCTTCGGTGGCGCCAGGAGGTGAGCCCGAATGCGATGTTGTCGCGCACCGAGAGATGCGGAAACAGGGCGTAGTTCTGGAAGAGATAGCCGATGCGGCGTTCGGGCGCTGGGATGTCGATGTGCCGCGTCGAATCGAACAGCGTGCGCCCATCCAGCCGCACATGGCCGCGAGCCGGGTGCAACAGCCCTGCGATCGCCTGAAATGTGAGCGACTTGCCTGCGCCCGAAGGGCCGTAGAGTGCCGCGAAAGGAACATCCGTCGCGAAGCGTGCGGCAAGATCGAAACGCCTGGCGTTGTCCGTGACAGTCAGTTGAAGATCGACATCGATCACGGTTTGCCGAAGCCGTATCGCGCCAGCGTCTGCTGCGCAGGGTCTGTCGAAAGGAAGGCGATGAAATCTCGCGCCAGGCTCTTTTCCTTGCTGTCGGCGATGACCGCGACCGGATAAGTCACCGGCGTGTGGCCGGTCGCAGTCAGCACGACCTTGACCTTGTCGCCCATGACTGCTGCATCAGTGCGATAGACGAATCCCGCTTCGGCCTCGCCCCGGCTCACGTAGTCGAGCACCTGGCGCACGCTGTCGGCCTGCACGAACCTGGGTTCCAGCGAGGTCCAGAGATTGGCTGCGTCGAGCACTTCCTTGGTGTAGCGGCCCACGGGCACCGTCGCCGTCTTGCCGATCGCGATCTTCTTGACGGCGGCGCCGCTCAGGTCCTGCAGCGACTTGATGCCCACGCCTTCCTTGGCCGGTTCGATGAGGACGAGGCTGTTGCTTGCGAAGTTCTTGCGCGTGGCGGCGTCGATCAGCTTCTGCTCGGTGGCGCGGTTCATGGTTTCCTTGTCCGCGCTGGCGAACACATCCACGGGCGCGCCCTGGCTGATTTGCTGCAGCAGCACGCCCGAAGCGGCGAAGTTGAACCGGACCGTCGCGCCCGGCTTGCTGGCCTCGAACTTCGGCCCGAGTTCCTTGAATGCATCCGTCAGGCTTGCGGCTGCCGACACGGTGATCTGCTGGGCGGCAGCGTCCAGCGGAAGGGCCAGTGCGAATATGACCGCGGTGAGGGAAGCGGCGAAACGCGACATATGCATGGGTGCGACTCTTCGAATTCAGCGGAGGGAGAAGAAGCGGTTCGAAAGAACCAGCACGGTGATCGACAGCAGCGACGTGATGATCACCAGCACCAGCGCGAGATCGTCGTTCCCGGCCTGGGCTGCGTCGTAGATCGCCATTGAAAGGGTCTGCGTCTGCTTGGGGATGGAGCCGGCCACCATCAGCGAAGCGCCGAACTCACCCATGGCTCGCGCAAACGCCAGCAGGGTGCCCGCCAGGATGCCCGGCCAGGCAAGCGGCAGAGTCACGCGCACAAAAACCGAAAGCGGTGACTGCCGCAGGGTGCTGGCGGCGGCTTCCAGCGAGCGATCGACGCCATTGAACGCCGCACTCGCGGACTTGAGCACCAGCGGCAACGCCACGACGGCCGAGGCTACGACGGCTCCGTGCCAGCTGAAGATGATGGTGTAGTCGAAGTGCTCGCGAAGCCAACTGCCGAGCGGACTGCGCCGCCCTGCGGCGACAAGGATGCCGTAGCCGATCACGGTCGGCGGCAGCACGAGCGGCAGCATGAACAGCGCTTCGAGCAGCGTGGAGCCCGGGAACTGCTTGCGCGCAAAGACCCATCCGAGCGCCACGCCGGCCAGCAGGGCCAGCAATGTCGCGAATGCAGCGACCTTCACCGACAGCACCAGCGGTGACCAGTCCATCGAGGCAAGCAGCGAGGGCGTCGTGTTCATATGGGAATGACGGCATTGTTGCACGGGGGTTCAGCAAGCGTCAAAGAACGATAGCCGGACGTCAATTCTCGGCCACCTCCATATCCTGAGCGATACAGCGAAACGATCTTTCGATCGCTCCCGATCGTGCAACTCATTGCGCCAGCAGGCGCGTCAATGCGGTGATGTCCGCCGCGGCCGCGACGCGCGCCGTGCTCTCGATCGCGCGGTAGTGCCGCACGAGCTGTTCGCCGACAGGCGTGAGCGCCGTTCCGCCGCCATGCGTGCCGCCAGCGGCTGTGCTGACCGCGGGCGAACTAAGCGCGCGGTTCATCTCGTCGATGAGCATCCAGGCGCGTCGGTACGACATGCCCAGCTGTCGTCCGGCGGCCGAGATCGAACCGGTCTCTGCGATGGCTTCGAGGAGGGCGATCTTTCCGGGGCCTATGGCGATGCTGTCGTCCCTGTAGATGCGCAGGCGGAACTGCACTTTGGATTTCATGCTGGGGAGGTTAATCGATCACGCGTTCAGGTCTTCCACGCCCCGACGTGCGCCGCGCTCGCCTCGTCGATCAGCGCCGGGCCG
The DNA here is from genome assembly GCF_056399425.1 of Variovorax sp. 01N429. Lineage (NCBI taxonomy): Bacteria > Pseudomonadati > Pseudomonadota > Betaproteobacteria > Burkholderiales > Comamonadaceae > Variovorax > Variovorax sp. 01N429. The sequence goes on from NZ_JBFTRG010000009.1 coordinate 9,731, forward strand.
ATACATTCGATCGGATGCGGTGACGAGCGAAACACATCCCGGCACGACAGTTCGGCGTCGCGCTGGTCGCCGTGCTCCCCGCGGAACACGCGCAGTCGCTCGGCGTCGATGCCGAACACAACGCGGCCGATGTTCGACCAGAAGATCGCGCCGGCGCACATCACGCAGGGCTCGCCCGACGAATAGATGGTTGCGCCGGCCAGTTCCTCGCGCGACAGCTTGCGTTCGCCGAGCATGCGGACTGCGTTGGTCTCGGCGTGGCCTGTCACGTCACCGGTTTCGGCTGTGTTGCAGAAGGCTTCGGCCAAGACCTCGCCGGCGGCGGAAACCACCACTGCGCCGAACGGGCGATTACCGCGTCGTCGCGCCGCATGCGACCAGACGATGGCTTTACGGAGATACCGTCCGTCGCGCTCGTCGAGTTGGGCTTCCGGAGGAAGGATGTCTGTATTTGGTGCACTCATGCGTGAATGCTACGTTCAGTGCGCGCAGGCAGCATCGAGCTGTTGAAAATGGCATCTGCAGAGGGTTTGCTTTTCAGGCCGAACACGTCGGCCACTTCGTCGACTTGCTGTTCGAGCGTGAGCTTGCGAATGGCGCCGAGCCCGTCGGCCCGCGCGTCCGCCGCGCCCACGTACTGAGCGGTGATGCCCCAGCGGTCGAGTTCAACCTTCGCATCGAGGATGGGCTCGCGCTGCCGCATCGCAGCAATGCTCGGCGCCGGGTTCGCGAAGGTCTCGACGATTGCGCGGTTGGTCGCGCGCAGAAAAGCGGCCACCGCCTTGGGGTTCTGCGCAATCAGATTGCTGCTGGCGAGGATGGCGTTTCCGTACAAATCGACGCCCGCATCCGAATACTTCAGCACCGAGAGTTCGTCCATCTTCATGCGCGCGAAAAGCGACACGGCCGAGTCATGGAAGTACGTGGCCGCATCGACGTCGCCGCGCACCATCACGTTGTCGCGCGCGCTGAAGTCGGTGGTCTGCCAGAGCAATGCGTCGCTCCTCATGCCTTGCTTGCGCGCGACCAGGGGCCACGCGCGGCGCGTCGACTCCACCGCTGCGGCGGCAACTTTCTTGCCTTGAAGGCTCTTGAAGTTGTCGCCGACGCCGTGGTCCTTGCGGCCGATGATCACGAACGGTGCGCGGTTGTAGTACTGATAGACCGCCTGCACCATGGGTGTGCCGGGGTTCTGCGCATTGAACTCGATCAGCGAGCTGATGTCGCCAAGGCCCAGTTGGTAAACGCCGCTTGCGATGCGCGTGATCGAGGCGACCGAGCCCGCACCCGTGTCGATCGTCACGTCCAAGCCTTCGTCCTTGTAGTAGCCCTTGGTCTCGGCGAGGAAGAAGGGCGACGTCTGGCCATTGATGCGGAAGTCGAGCGTGAACTTCAGCGGGGTGAGCTTCGAACCCTGCGCGAACACAGAGGGAGCGGCGAGGGCGGCGGCCCCGGCTGCGCAGGAAGTGAAGAAGGTACGGCGTTGCATGACGGGAGATCTCCGGAAAGTCGTGGGTCTTGATCGCCCGCCTCGCGGCGGGTCGCTTCAAGAGCAATTTCCGGGCGGCGCATGCGTGAGATGCGTGCGCAGCTGAACGCTTCTACTCTTGAACCGTCATTGCATGACGCGTGCCAGCCGAACACGGCGAAATGCAGGCCTGCAACTTGCGTGAGTAGCCGCGCAGAGTAGAAGCGTTCAGCCCGGCGTGCCTGGAATCACAGGCGGCTTGCGGTGGGAAATTGCTCTTTCATGGTCGTCCGTGCGCACACCCGAAGGAGTCTTTTCATGCTCGTCACGCAACAACCCGTCTTCCGCAAGTTCTGGCATGCCGTCATGCCACTGGCAGACCTGCAGCAGGGGCCGAAGCCCTTCACGCTGCTGGGCGAAAACATCGTGCTCTTCCTCGACGCCAAAGGCGAACCTGCCGCATTGCGCGATCGCTGCTGCCATCGCACCGCAAAGCTTTCGAAGGGCTGGTGCGTCGACGGCGAGGGCAAGTCTTGCGGGCAGGGGGCGCTCCAGTGCGGCTATCACGGATGGACGTACGACCGGAGCGGACAGGTGATCCGCATCCCGCAGTACGAGCCCGATCGGAAGATCTCGCCCGACTACAGGACCACCGCCTACCACTGCACGGCGCGCTACGGCTACGCGTGGGTGGCGCTCGAAGCGCCGATCGCGCCGATTCCGGACATCCCCGAGTTTGATGATCCAGCCTTTCGCACGATCTTCCAGTTCCATGAAGAGTGGAAGACCAGCCCCATGCGCGCGCTGGAGAACTCCTTCGACAACTCGCATTTCAGCTTCGTGCACCGTGCGACTTTCGGCGTGGCGGCCAGCCCGCAACCGAGCAAGTACGAGCTGATCGAGAACGACAACGGCTTTTATGCGGAGACCGTCATCCAGGCGGCGAACCCGGCGAAGTTCCATGCGATCAGCGGCGTCACGGATCCGATCACCACGCGGCACATGCGCAACGCCTACTTCCTGCCGTTCTCACGCCGGCTCGACATCGAATATCCCTCGGGCATTCGCCACATCATCATCAACTGCTTCACGCCCATCGACGATGGCCGCATGCAGCTGTGCCAATGGCTGTTTCGCAACGACACGGAAGCCGATTGCCCTGCTCGGATGCTCATCGACTTCGACGAGGAGATCACGCGCGAGGACAAGGACATTCTTGAATCCACCGATCCTGATGCGCTGGTCGACACGCGGCGCCGCGGTGTCGAATATTCAATGGAATCGGACCGGCCCGGGATGCTGATTCGCAAACACCTGATGCAGTTGCTCGCCAGGCACGGCGAGGCCGAAGTGCATGGCTGAAGTCCGCCGGGTCGCTACCATGCTGGCTGCACCATCAGGAGACCTCCATGAGCATCACTGTACGCCGCGACGGCATTACCGGCACCCGGCACATCGTCAAGATCCGTGCGCACGAGATTCCGATCGATGCCGCGCCATCGGCAGGCGGGCACGATGCGGGGCCTTCGCCGCATGACCTCTATGACGCATCGCTGGGGGCCTGCAAGGCGCTGACGGTGCTCGTCTACGCGCAGCGCAAGGGCATCCCGGTAGAGGACATCGAGGTGATCGTCGACCGCGACGACACCCAGGAGCGCCAAGGCACTTACCGGCTCGACACATCGTTGCGAGTGACGGGCAATCTCAGTGAAGAGCAGCGCGCCGAGTTGCTGCGCGTGGCGGCCAAGTGCCCGTTGCACCGGCTGATGACCGAAGTCAAGACCGAGATCGAGACGCGGCTCGTCTGACGGAACCGGGCACTCCGGATCCGGAAGTTCAGCCGACGACCACTTCGCTGATCTGCATCACCGGCTTCAGGTCGGTGTAGTGCGCGACGTCGGCCAGGATCTCCTTCGCGTGCGGGCCGAAGGCCGCCTGGAAAGCTTCGACCGAGTCGCAGAAGAGATGGCACATGCCCACATACACGGGTGGCGCGCCGGGTGCGCCGCCGGCGATGCCCTTGTCGATCGTGTAGGACTTGCAGGCATCGCCCATCAACCGCTTGAGCATCGGCATGTGCGAGTCACGGTAGTAGTCGTGGTCGAACCGGGCGCCGGGGGAATGCGGGTACATGACGCTGACTTTGATCATGAGGGTCTCCTGTGTGCAAGCAGGCAAGCATAGGAGATGCCGCTCACGGCGTCGAGTGTCATTCAGATTCAGTCACTCGCTCACTCATTCTGCGAACCGCGATGCGCCCACGCCGTGGTGTGCTTTTCAAGCGCGCTGAAGACCTCGTACATCCCCATCGCCATCGCACCCACCACCATCAGCCCCGCAAAGGCCAGTCCCATCTGCATCGATGATCCGGCGGAAATCAGCAGGTAGCCGATGCCTTCGTTCGCGGCCGTCATCTCCGAGACGGTGGTGCCGACGAAGGCCAGCGTGATCGCGACCTTGAGCGAACCGTAGAAATACGGCAGCGATCGCGGCAGGCCGATTTTCACCAGCACGTCCCAGCGCTTGGCGCCGAGCACGCGCAGCACGTCTTCAAGCTCGGGTTCAAGCGTCGCGAGGCCCGTCGCGATGTTGACCATGATCGGGAAGAAGCTGATGAGAAACGCCGTGAGGATCGCCGGCCCGATGCCGATGCCGAACCACACGACGAGGATCGGCACGAATGCCGCCTTGGGCAGTGCGTTGAAGGCCGTCATCAGCGGATAAACCGCCGCATACGCAATGCGCGAACTGCCGATCACGAAGCCCATCAACACGCCAACCGCGATGGCGATGCCGAAGCCCGCCATCGTGACCCAGAAGGTGCGCCACGCATGGGCCGCGATGATTTCCTTGAATTCCCAGAACTGCGTCCAGATGCGCCAGGGGCTCGGAAAGATGAATTCCGACACGCCAAAGCCTGAGCAGATGACCTGCCACAGCACGATGACGGCGACCAGCAGCAGCCAGGGCGACCAGCGTTCGATTTGCTTGTTGTTTTTCATGCTGTCTTGCCGGCTTTCACTGCGGGGCTGTGGCGGGCGCTTGAGCCGTCGCCGGGGTGGTGCTTCGGATCGCGCCGATGTGGCTGCGCAGTTCAAGCACGATGTCGGTGAACTCCTTGGTGTAGGTCAGTTCGAGTTCGCGCGGGCGGGGCAGGTCGATGTGGCGCTTCACGACGAATCTGCCGGGGCTCTTGCTCATCACGTACACGGTGTCGGCCAGAAACACCGATTCGCGCAGATCGTGCGTGACCAGAATCACGTTGAACTGCTGCTCCGTCCAGAGGTCGCGCAGGATGCACCAGAGCTCCTCCCGCGTGAAGGCGTCCAGCGCGCCGAAGGGCTCGTCAAGCAGCAGCATCTTGGGTTCGTGGATCAGCGCACGGCAGATGCTCGCGCGCTGCTGCATGCCGCCGGAGAGCTGCCACGGGAACTTGTCCTCATAGCCGCCAAGCCCGACCTTCTGAAGCAGCCGCCTTGCGCGCTCCGCGTATTCCTTGCGCCTGGCCTTGAAAGTCGAGCGGTAGGGTTCGACGATCTCGAGCGGCAGCAGCACGTTGTCCACGGTGGTCCGCCACGGCAGCAGCGATGGCGCCTGGAAGGCCATCCCCGAAATCTTGAGCGGGCCCGTGACAGGCGCGCCGTCGATGCGGATCTTGCCCATCGAGGGCATCTTGAGACCCGTCGTCAGCTTCATGAAGGTCGACTTGCCGCAGCCCGAGGGTCCGACGATGGCGATGAATTCACCGCGGTTGACCTTCAGGTCGATCGCCTCGACTGCGAAGTGATTGGCGCGCAGCAGCTCTTCGTTGTAGGCGAGCCAGACGTCCTGGAAATCGACGAAGGGCGTGACCAGGGGTGTGGTGTCCGCCCCCTTCATTGGCCCCTTCATTACTTGCGAAGAATGTTGAGATCGGTGGACGTGGGCAGCATCGAACCGTTCCACACCGCGTCGGGGTTCACGCGAGTCTTCGTGCCGAAAGCATCCGACACCTGCGAGGCCATCAACGCGAGACGGCCGGTATTGATTTGGCCAAAGCCCTCCGCACGTGCGTCCGGCGTGTTGACCACGGTGTCGATCGCGAGCTTGAGGCGGCGCGTTTCGAGTTCGCTGTTGACGATGCCGTCGCGGGCCTTGATGGATTCGATGGCCACGGCAGGATTGGCGATCACTTCCTTCGCGCCCTTCGTGAAGGCCACGAGGAAGGCTTTCACCGCGGCGGGGTTTTCCTTGATGAGCTTGGGCGACGCGATGATGGCGTTGCCGTAGAGCTTCACGCCGAAGTCGGGATAGGGGAGGATCACCACGTCCGCCGTCTTGGCGCCACGCGCTTCGAGGTTGAGCAGCGAGGTGAAGGTGAAGCCGGTGATGGCATCGATGTCGCCGCGCATCAACATGGTTTCGCGCAGCGTCGGGTCCATGGCGGTCCAGTTCACCGCGCCGATGTTGTTGGCCTTGGCGAAGATCGGGAAAGAGCGGCGGCCGGCATCGAACACCGGTGCGCCGAGCTTCTTGCCGGTGAGGTCGGCGGGCTTTGTGATGCCGCTCTTCTTGAGCGCCATGACCGAAGCCGGCGTGTTGTTGTAGACCATCATCACCGCGACGGGCTTGTTCGGGCTGTCAGGGTTGTTGGCATGAAACTCCATCAGCGCCGCCAAGTCGGCAAAGCCCATGTCATAGGCGCCCGAAGCCACGCGCGTGACCGCGCCGCCCGAGCCATTGCCGGCGTCGACAGTGACGTCGAGCCCGTTCGCCTTGAAGTAGCCCTTGGCCGCCGGATGCGTGAAGAAAGCGCCGGGTCCCTCGAAGCGCCAGTCGAGCTGGAACTTGATCGGTGTCGTCTCGGCATGGGCGACGCCCAGGCCGAAGCTGAGTGCCGAGGCGGCGAGGAAGGACTGAAGCAGTTGGCGCTTGTTCATGCAGAGATTCCGTGTTTTGGTGAATGCACGGAATTGAAGCAAAAACGATGCCTGCACGCACTTGGTGCGAACCCTTTCAGTGAGCCACGGCCAGCCAGACCGGTGGTTCCCTACGCTCCCGCCCGCCGGATAGCAGGCAGTACCAGTGCCTACCTGGACGAGTTCGCGTTCGCGACCGCGAGCGCCGTCATGTTGACCACGCGCCGCACGGTGGCCGAAGGTGTCAGGATGTGCGCCTGACCTTCGGCACCCATGAGGATCGGGCCGACCGTGACGCCGTTTCCGCCAGTCATCTTCAGGACGTTGAAGAGGATGTTGGCGGCGTCCAGGTTCGGGCAGATCAGCAGGTTGGCTTCGCCCGTCAGCGGGCTTTCGGGCAGGGCTTTGCGACGTACCTCTTCGGACAACGCGGCATCGCCGTGCATTTCGCCGTCGCATTCGATGTCGGGCGCCATCTTCGCGAACAGGTCGCGTGCCTGTCGCATCTTGCGGGCCGATCCGCGCTCGGAAGAGCCGAAGTTCGAGTGCGACAGGAATGCCACCTTGGGCGGCAGCCCGAAGCGGCGCACTTCCTCCGCGGCCATCAAGGCGATGTTTGCGAGCGTTTCGGCGCTTGGATCCTCATGCACGTTGGTGTCGGCGATGAACAGCGTGTACTTCTGCAGCGTGAGCGCATTCAGCGTCGCGAAGCCCGGTGCACCGCGCTTCAGACCGAGCACGTTGTGCAGGATTCGCAGGTGGCTGTCGAAGCGGCCGACGAGCCCGCACAGCATGGCGTCCGCATCGCCGAGGTGGACCATCAGCGATGCGATGGTCGTATTGGAGCGGCGCACCATGGCTTTCGATGCCTCCGGCGTGATGCCGCGGCGGCCCATGATCTTGTGATAAGCCTCCCAGTAGGTCCTGAAGCGCGGATCGTCTTCAGGATCCACGCAGTCGACGTCCGTACCCAGCTTGATGTGCAGGCCGGCCTTCTGGATGCGTGATTCGATGACCGCCGGGCGGCCCACGAGGATGGGCTTGGCAAGACCTTCGTCGACAGCCAACTGAGCGGCGCGCAGCACGCGGTCATCCTCACCTTCAGCAAAGGCGACGCGCTTGGCAACCGCGCACTTGGCCGCGGTGAACACGGGGCGCATGAACATGCCGGTCTGGTAGACGAAGCGTGTCAGGTGCTGGCGGTAGGTTTCCAGGTCTTCGATGGGGCGGGTAGCCACGCCGGAGGCTTGCGCGGCCTTGGCAACCGCCGGCGCAATGCGCAAAATCAGGCGCGAGTCGAAGGGCTTGGGGATGATGTAGTCGGCGCCGAAAGCGAGTTCTTGGCCGGCATAAGCCGTGGCGACTTCTTCGCTGATGTCCGCCTTGGTGAGTTCGGCAATCTCGCGCACGCAAGCCAGCTTCATTTCTTCCGTGATCTTGGTGGCGCCGCAGTCGAGTGCGCCACGGAAAATGTACGGAAAGCACAGCACGTTGTTGACCTGATTCGGATAGTCCGAGCGGCCGGTGGCGATGATGCAATCCGGCCGCACTTCCTTGGCAAGTTCGGGCCTGATTTCGGGCTCCGGATTGGCCAGCGCGAGGATGATCGGCTGGCTGCCCATGCTCTTGACCATGTCTTGCGAGACCACGCCGGGTGCCGAGCAGCCGAGGAACACGTCCGCACCCTTCATGACGTCCGCCAGCGTGCGGGCGCCGGTGTCTTTCTGCGCATAGCGCGTCTTCGAATCATCGAAGCCACCGGGCCGGCCGACGTAGATCAGGCCCTTGGAGTCGACAGCGTAGATGTTCTCGCGCTTGGCGCCGAGTCCCACCATGACGTCGAGGCACGCGATGGCGGCCGCGCCGGCGCCGGACACTGCAATCTTGACGTTCTCGATCTTCTTGCCGACAAGCTCGAGACCATTGATCAGCGCTGCGGCGGAGATGATGGCCGTGCCGTGCTGGTCGTCATGAAACACGGGGATGTTCATGCGCTCGCGCAGCTTTTTCTCGATGTAGAAGCACTCGGGCGCCTTGATGTCTTCAAGGTTGATGCCGCCCAGAGTGGGCTCGAGCGCGGCAATGATTTCGACGAGCTTGTCGGGGTCGTTTTCAGCAAGCTCGATGTCGAAGACGTCGATGCCCGCAAACTTCTTGAAGAGGCAGCCTTTGCCTTCCATGACGGGCTTGCTGGCGAGCGGGCCGATGTTGCCGAGTCCGAGCACGGCAGTGCCATTGGTGACGACGCCGACGAGATTGCCGCGAGAGGTGTATTCGGCCGCAAGCGACGGGTCGGCCTCGATGTCCAGACAGGGATAGGCGACACCAGGGGAGTAGGCCAGGGACAGGTCGCGTTGGTTCAGGAGAGGCTTGGTGGGCGATATCGAGATCTTGCCTCTGACGGGCGAGCGGTGATATTCGCGTGCTGCATCGCGCAGGGCCTCTTCGGCGGGGGAAAGTGCGTTGGCCATCGGGTGTCTCCTTGCTTCTTGGCTAAGAGAGAGGCTAACCCAAACTTTGGCTCGTGAGGGGGGAATGGGGGTGGTAGTTGCTCTGCTTTTTTTCTGGATTATTCATCTGTGGAACGAGGGGTGAGTTGGGGGGTGAGTGGGTTGTTGGTGAAGCGGGGTGGGCCTTTTTGGGGGGCGCCCGGTATGCGGTGTGAGCTGTGGCGACCCCGCTGTGCCGGTCCTTCGGACTTCCCTGCAGTGCTCGACTCAGGCGGGGTCCGCGTGAAACTCGCCTACGGCTCAAACACACGCGGCCCTGATCCGCCTGAGTCTGCGCGCTTCGGCGGCACAGAAGGGTCGCCACAGCCCACACCGCATACCGGGCTCAGTGGTTGTGCGGCTGATGCGCGCGTCTCGAACGTCCATGGCCTGCGCGCTGGTGACGGCGATGGCGGCGGACAAACTACCCCCAACCTACCAGCGGAGGCGGGTGGTGTGCCCTGGGCCGGCCGTTGAGGCACCGCCGAGCAGCGCAGCGGTACGCGGATCAGGGCTGCGCGTGTTTGAGCCGTAGGCGAGTTTCGCGCGGACCCCGCGTACCGTGAGCAGCGCAGGGAAGCCGCGCAGCGGCCGGTGACGTCGGCCGGCCCAGGGCACACCGCCCGCCTCCGCCACCCCCATCAAACTCTTCGAAGAGCCTCAAGAAGCCACGGCATGCTGCGCCATGGCCTCAAGCGCCCGCACCAGCGCTGAATGGTCTTCCTGCCCATGGCCGAGCGCCACACAAGCATTCATGAGCTGTGCCGCGCTGGCGGTCTGCGGAAGTGCCACGCCGATCGATCGCGCGCCTTGCAGGGCCAGGTTCAAGTCCTTCTGGTGCAGAGCGATCCGGAAACCAGGTGCGAAGGTTCGCTTGATCATTCGTTCGCCATGCACCTCCAGGATGCGTGAAGACGCGAAGCCGCCCATCAGCGCCTGCCGAACCTTGGCAGGATCGGCGCCGGCCTTCGACGCGAACACCAGTGCTTCGCCGACTGCCGCGATGTTGAGCGCCACGATGATTTGGTTGGCGACCTTGCACACCTGGCCATCGCCCACGCCGCCGACCAGCGTGATGTTCTTGCCCATCTTTTCGAGGAGGGGGCGGATGCGGCCAAAGCTTGCTTCGTCGCCGCCGCACATGATCGTGAGGCTCGCTGCCTTTGCGCCCACTTCGCCGCCGGAGACCGGTGCGTCGACATAGCCGCATCCAAGGTCGATGATCCGCCGGGCGAATCCCTTGGTTGCGATCGGATCGATGGAACTGCAATCGACCACGATCTTGCCTTTGGACAGGCCCGCCGCCACGCCGCCTTCGCCGAACAGCACCTTCTCCACGTCGGGAGTGTCCGGCACCATGATGAAGACGATATCGGCTTGCCGCGCGACTTCGGTCGCCGATGCGCAAACCATCGATCGCGAGGCGAAGGGCTCTGGCGTGGTGCCGCGCGTGTTCACACAAAGCTGATGACCCGCATCGAGCAGGTGAGCCGCCATGGGGGCTCCCATGATGCCGAGACCGATGAAGCCGATTTTCTGTGCGTTGCTGTTGGACATGTCTTGAAGATTCCTTGTGGCCTCATGGCCGTATTGCCTTGTGGGTCAGTGAGCGAGCGCCGAGCGCCATCCGAGGCCTTCGACGGTCGTGCCGCGCGGCTTGTATTCGCAACCGATCCAGCCGGAGTAGCCGAGCGAATCGATGTGATTGAAGAGCCACGGGTAGTTGATCTCGCCCGTTCCCGGCTCGCCTCGGCCGGGGTTGTCGGCCAGCTGGATGTGGCCGATGCGCGTGATGTTCTTGGTCAATGTGTTGCCGAGTTCGCCTTCCATCCGCTGCGCGTGATAGATGTCGTACTGCAGCAGCAGGTTGGGCGAGCCGACCTCTTCGATCAACGACAGGGCCTGGTCGGTTCGGGTCAGATAGAAGCCGGGAATGTCGAAGCTGTTGACGGGTTCGATCAGCAGCCGGATGCCCGCGCTCTGCAGTTCGTTCGCCGCGAAATCCAGGTTATCGACCACTATCTTGCGTGCGTCGGCGGACGTCAGGCCATCGGGCAACTTGCCGAGCAAGCAGTTGACCTGCGGGCATCCAAGCGCTGTCGCATAGTCGATGGCGCGTGCCACGCCTTCGCGAAACTCTCCGGTGCGATCGGGGTGGCAGCCGATGCCGCGTTCGCCGCCTTCCCAGTTGCCTGCTGGCAGGTTGTGCAACACCTGTTCGAGGCCGTTGGTGCGCAGTGCAGCGGCCAGTTCCTTTTTGTCGTAGGCGTATGGGAACAGGTATTCGACCGCCTTGAATCCCGCCTTGGCAGCGGCTTCGAAGCGCTGCATGAAAGGCAGCTCGTTGAACAGCATCGTCAGATTGGCTGCGAATTTGGGCATTGTCTTGTCTCCTCGGGAATCGGAAATGACCAGTCAGTCGAGCATCGAAGCGGCAATTGCCGTCGGTGCGTCTTCGCGGCTTTCGGCAAGTGCCTCGAACTCGTTGATGGCGTCGATCTCGGTGCCCATCGCGATGTTGGTCACCCGCTCGAGCATCACCTCGATCACCACCGGCACGCTGAACTCGGCCATCAGCTTCTCGGCTTGCTTGATTGCCGGCGTCATCTCTTCCTGCTTGTAGACGCGGATCGCCTTGCAGCCGAGGCCTTCGACCACCTTGAGATGGTCGACGCCGTAGCTGCGCTCGACGCCGCTGTCTTCTCCGGCATTGATGTTGTCGAAGCCCAGTTGCACGCAATAGTCCATCTCGAAGCCGCGCTGTGCCTGGCGGATCAATCCGAGGTAGGAGTTGTTGACCACGATGTGGATGTAAGGCAGCTTGAACTGCGCACCCACGGCGAGTTCTTCGATCATGAACTGGAAGTCGTAGTCGCCCGAGAGCGCAACGATCTTGCGGGCGGGGTCTGCCGCACGCACGCCCAGGGCGGCCGGAATGGTCCAGCCCAAGGGGCCGGCCTGGCCGCAGTTGATCCAGTGGCGCGGGTTGTAGACGTGCAGGAACTGCGCCGCCGCGATCTGCGAAAGGCCGATCGTGCTGACATAGCAGGTGTCGTGGCTGAAGTTGTTGTTCATGCACTGGTACACGCGCTGCGGCTTCATCGGCACATCCGCGAAGTTGGTCTTGCGCAGCATGGTCTTCTTGCGATCACGGCAGTCGCTGGCCCATTCGCCGCGGTCGGGCAGGCGGTCCTTGGCTTTCAATTCCTCGGCGACCTGCACGAAGAGTTCGAGCGCCGCCTTCGCGTCCGACACGATGCCGAAGTCGGGCGTGAACACGCGGCCGATCTGCGTGGGCTCGATGTCGACGTGAACGAAGGTGCGGCCCTTGGTGTAGACCTCGACCGAGCCCGTGTGACGATTGGCCCAGCGGTTGCCGATGCCGAGCACGAAATCGCTGGCGAGCATCGTCGCGTTGCCATAGCGGTGGCTCGTCTGAAGGCCGCACATGCCCGCCATGAGCGGATGGTCGTCCGGGAGCACGCCCCAGCCCATGAGCGTGGGGATCACCGGAACGCCGGTGGCTTCGGCGAAACGTACCAGCAGCTCGCTCGCATCGGCATTGATGATGCCGCCGCCCGCGACGATCAGCGGACGCTCTGCCGCATTCAGCATCCCGATCGCCTTCTCGATCTGGGCGCGCGTGGCAGCCGGCTTGTAAGGCTGCAATGGCGTGTAGGCTTCGATGTCGAATTCGATCTGCGCCATCTGCACGTCGAAAGGCAGATCGATGAGCACCGGGCCGGGTCGGCCCGAGCGCATCAGGTGAAAGGCCTGCTGGAAGACCTGCGGCACCTGGCCGGGCTCGCGCACCGTGACCGACCACTTGGTCACCGGCTTGGAGATCGATTCGATGTCCACCGCCTGGAAGTCTTCCTTGTAGAGCCTTGCGCGTGGCGCCTGCCCGGTGATGCAGAGGATCGGGATCGAATCCGCCCACGCGGAGTAGAGGCCGGTGATCATGTCCGTGCCCGCCGGGCCGGAGGTTCCGATGCATACGCCGATGTTGCCGGCCACGGCGCGCGTGTAGCCCTCCGCCATGTGCGAGGCACCCTCGACGTGGCGCGCCAGGATGTGCGCGATGCTGCCTTGCCTGCGCAGGGCCGAATACAGCGGGTTGATGGCGGCGCCGGGCACGCCGAAGGCTTGCGTCACGCCTTCTTTTTCCATCACGAGCACGGCGGCTTGGGCCGCGGTCATCTTTGTCATGTCTGTTCTCCTTGGGTGCTTGCACTTTAGGAATTCGAGGCATCCGGCAGAAGACGGCAGGGGGCCATAAAACCTATTCCAAGGCGGAATAACTGGCTACGATCCGCGAATGGACAGACTGCTTGCAATGGAGATGTTCGTGCGCGTGGTGGAGACCGGAAGCTTCTCCAAGGCGGCGCGCGAGTTCAATACGACCCAGCCGACCGTGACAAAGCAGATCGCGGCGACCGAGACCCGGCTGAAGGCGCGCTTGCTCAACCGCAATACGCGCGGCGTGAGCCTCACCGAGACCGGCGCGCTGTACTACGAGAAGTGCAAGGCGATCGTGCGCGACGCCGAGGAAGCGGAAAGCGTCGTCAAGTTGCGGCAGTCGCAGGCGCAAGGATTGCTGCGGATCGGCACTTCGACGGCCTTTGGTCGCCGCGTGATGGTGCCGCTTGCGCTCGAATTCATGGCGCGCCATCCGCAGGTGCAAGTCGATCTGAGCTTCGAGGACCGCTACGTCGACCTGGTTGCGCAGGGCATCGATGTGGCGATCCGCATGGGCAAGCTCGCCGATTCGTCCCTGGGTGCGCGGTTCCTCGGCATGAATCCATGGGTGATGGTCGCGGCGCCGGACTATCTGAAGGAGCACGGAATGCCGAAGAAGGCGCAGGACCTGAGCGCCCACGTGGCGTTGATCTACAGCAGTGTGGTGGGCGACGATGTCTGGCACCTGCACACGCCGAGGGGCGAGCCGGTCACGGTGCCAGTGTCAGGCCGGTTGCGCTCGAACAATGTGTCGGCAGTGCTGGCCGCCGCGCGTGCGGGGCTGGGCATCGCGCTGATGCCGCGTTATGTGGCGAGCGACTCACTTGCCACGGGGCACGTTGTCGAAGTGCTCGCCGACCACGCCTTGGCCGAGCAGGAAATCCACGCGGTGTTTCCCTCGCCCAAGCTCGTGCCGGGGAAGGTGTCGAGCTTTGTGGCTTTCCTGCAGGGGCGTTTTGGGGAGAGGTGGTGGACCAGCGGCTGACGCGATGCGTCAATGTGCCTGCGACGCGACCGGAAGATCCGGCAGCACATTCAGAATCCGCAAGGTCTGCTGCACCACCTGGCTGAACACCGGCGCGGCCACGAGCCCGCCGAAGTACTTGCCCGCGCTGGGTTCGTCGATCATCACCGCGACGATGACGCGTGGCTTGTCGATCGGCGACATGCCGGTGTACCAGGCGCGGTACTTGTTGCTGGCGTAGCCCTTGCCCACCTGTTTGTGGGCGGTGCCGGTCTTGCCGCCGACCGAATAGCCTTCGGTCTGCGCGAGTGGCGCGGTGCCTCCGGGCGCGGCGGCCATGTGCATCATCTTGCGCACCTGGCTTGCGACCAGTGATGAGAACACCGGCACGCCGACCGGCGGTTCGTCGGACTTGAGCATCGTGATCGGAATGACCTTGCCGCCATTGGCGAACGCCGTGTAGGCATGGGCGATCTGAAAGAGCGAGGCCGACAACCCGTAGCCATAGGACATGGTCGCCTGCTCGATGGGCCGCCACGACTTGTAAGGCCGCAGGCGCCCGGTCACTGCGCCGGGGAATACCGTTTGCGGCTTTTGCCCGAATCCGAGCGAGGTGAACGAATCCCACATTTCCTTGGGCGTCATGCGCTGCGAAATCTTGGTCGCACCGACGTTGCTCGATTTCTGGATCACGCCTTCGACTGTCAGGACGCCGAAGTTCTCGTCGTCGTGGATGGTCGCGCCAGACACGGTGATCCGGCCCGGATTGGTGTCGATGATCGTCTGCGGCGTGACGCGGCCGAGTTGCAGCGCCGTGGCGACGGTGATGGGCTTCATCGTCGAGCCGGGTTCGAACACGTCGGTCATCGCGCGATTGCGCAGCTGCTCGCCGTTGAGGCTGTGCCGGTCGTTGGGGTCGAAGCTCGGGTAGTTGGCCATCGCGAGCAGTTCGCCGGTGTTGGCGTCGACCACGACGGCGCTGCCTGCTCTGGCCTTGTTCGCGGTCACGGCGTCGCGCAGCTTTTCGTAGGCGACCGCCTGGATCCGGTCGTCCAGGCTGAGCTGAATGTCATGGCCTTCGATGGGCGGCACCTGTTCGCCGACGTCCTCGACCACTGCGCCCAGGCGGTTCTTGATCACGCGGCGCGAGCCGGACTTGCCGGCAAGTTGCTTGTCGAAGGCGAGCTCAACGCCTTCCTGGCCGACATCCTCGATATTGGTAAAGCCCGCCACATGCGCCGCAGCTTCGCCCTCGGGGTATTGGCGCTTGTACTCCCGCCGCTGGTAGATGCCTTTGATGTCGAGCCCTGCAATCTGCTTGGCGACGGTGTCGTCCACTTGGCGCTTGAGCCAGACGAAGCTCTTGTCGTCCGCGTTCAGCTTGCGCGTGAGTTCGGCCAGTGGAATTCCGAGCAGCTCGGCCAGTTTCTTCATCTTCGGCTGCGTGGCTGGATCGGCGGGGTCGACGTCTTCGGGAATCGCCCAGATGCTGGGCGCCGGAATGTCGGACGCCAGGATGACTCCGTTGCGGTCCAGAATGCGGCCGCGATTGGCGGGCAGTTCAAGCGTCCGGGCGAAGCGCACTTCACCCTGGTGCTGGAAGAACTCGTTGCCGATCACTTCCACGTAGAACGCGCGCGCGGCCAGTACGAGAAAGCCGAAAGCGATCGCGGCCACGATCAGTTTGCTGCGCCAGACGGGGGTTTTGCTCGCGAGGAGGGGACTGGTTGCGTATTGGACGCTGCGTCCGGTTCGATTCATTGACGGTGGATTCCGATGGGTGCCGATGGGTTCTGACGTTGCGCGCGAAATGCTCAGGGTTTCAGGGGAGGCCCGTTCTCATCGTCCTCTTCGCTCTTCGACGACGCGAAAAGATCCCACGCCGCCATGAACAGCGCCGCAATCACGGGTCCGATCACGAAGCCGTTGATGCCAAAGATCGAAAGGCCGCCGATGGTGGACATCAGCACGATGTAGTCGGGCATCTGAGTGTCCTTGCCCACGAGCACCGGTCGCAGGATGTTGTCGACCAGGCCGATCACGAAGACGCCGATGAAGATCAATCCCAATGCCTTGGCAATCGCTCCGACGGCGAGGAAGTAGATGGCGACCGGCGCCCAGATCAGCGCGGCGCCGACTGCCGGCAGCAAAGAAAGGAAGGCCATCAGCGCGCCCCAGAGCAAGGCGCCCTGCACGCCCAGGAACGAAAAAGCGACACCGCCGATGAGGCCCTGGGCTGCGGCGACGGCGACGTTGCCCTTGATCGTTGCGCGGATGACCGTCGTGAATTTGTTGAGCAGATAGTGCGTGTGGGGCTTTGCAAGCGGCAGCGAGCCGCGCACGGTCTTCGACAGGTCGCTGCCGTCGCGCAGCATGAAGAAGAGCAGATAGAGCATCAGGCCGAAGCTCACGACGAATTCGAAGGTGTTCTGTCCGACGGCGAGCGCGTTCGTCGCGATCGTCTGGCTCCCCTTCATGGCGGAATCGGAAATGCGGCTGAAGAGGCCTTCGACGTTGTTCAGCCCGAAGCGGTCGAGAAGGTCGAGCGCCCAGCGCGGCAATGCGCCCACCACCTGCTGGAAATAGCTGCTGAACTTGATGTCGCCGGAGCGGACCTTGACCGAGACGATCGACACCTCCTGCACAAGGGACGCCGTGACGGCCGCGAGCGGAATGATGACGATGACCATCGCCATCAACAGCGTGGTGAGCGCCGCGAGATTGCGCCGGCCGTGCATTTTCTTGACGAGCCGCTTGTAGACGGGCGTGAAGAGAATCGCCAGGGCGATGCTCCACATGACGGCACCGGCGAAGGGGAGGAGGATCCAGCCGAAGGCAATCGTGACGATCGCCAGCAGGAAGAGAAAGGTGCCGCGCTGGAGGTCTGGGGTGTTCATAGGCGGGGTTTAAGTCTACCCCCAGGCTGCGCGCACTTCGTGTCGCTTCGCCAACCCCCTGAAGGGGGCAACACCAGCGGCCTGGCAAAGCCAGTTCCGCGGTGTTCCTGTTGCTCGCCCCCAGACACCCCCTACCGGGGGCAACACCGGCGGCCCGGCGAAGCCGGTTCCGCGGTGTTCACCGAACTTCGGGTCGTTGGCGGGAGGGGCGGGGGAGGGCTATGGGGGCCAGGGTGGCGCGGAGGCGCTCGTCGGCGGAGGGGTCGGCGGGGGTTTCGACTTGCAGGGCTTCTTCTACGTTGCCGATGTGGTCGAGCATCAGTTGGCGGGCGCGGGGGGTGTCGCCGGCTTCGAGGGCGGCGACGATGGCTGCGTGTTCGGCGCACGATTGGGCGGCTTCGTGCTTTGACTGGAAGAGGGTCGCGGCCAGGGTGGTTCGGGCGGTGAGATCGCGGAGGACATCGCAGAGGAGGCGGTGGCCCATCTGGTCGGCCAGGCAGACGTGGAAGTCGGCGAGGAGGAAGGCGCGGGTGGCGGCGTCGGCACCGGCGATGGCGCGCTTTTCGTCGGCAATGTGCTCGCGCAGTTTGCGAATGACTTTCGACAGAGGGCGGCCCGCTTCGCCGAGGATGCCGGATTCGACGATACGGCGTGCGGCAAAGGCGTCTCGCGCCTCTTCGGCGGAGGGTTCGACGACAAACCACCCTCTGCGCGATTGGACCTCCACGAAACCCCGCGCCTGCAACTGCATCAACGCCTCGCGCACCATGGTGCGGCTGACGCCGAAGTTTTCCGCCAGCGCCTGCTCGCCGAGACGATCGCCGGGCGCGAGCTTTTGCGCGAGGATGGCTTCGACGACGCGCTCGGCGATCGTGGTGGGTGTGACGTCGGCCATTTTTGTTCAGTGTGCCGGCTGGACGATGCCGGGCGCTTCGGGAGATTGGGGCACGAGCGGTTCGGCCAGCGGCTCGTCCTCGAGCGAGTGCGTGCCGTTGAGCACCGCATGGGCGCGCTCGCGGTCGATGTCTCCTTCCCACGCGGCAATCGCCACGGTCGCGACGCAGTTGCCCACCAGATTGCCGAGCGCGCGTGCGATCCCCATGAACCAGTCGACCGACAGCACCAGCACCAGTCCGATGGCGGGAATCGCCGGAATCGCGTGCAACGTGGCCGCCAGTACGACGATCGCGGAACCCGGCACGCCGTGCGCGCCCTTGGACGTGACCAGCGCAATCGCGAGGATCGTCAGCAGGTCGGACATCGAAATCGGCGTGTTGGTTGCTTGCGCAATGAAGACTGCGGCCAGCGTGATGTAGATCGAGAAGGCGTCGAGATTGAACGAATAGCCGGTCGGGATCACCAGGCCGACGGTCGAGTCGCGAATGCCCATGTTGCGCAGCTTGGCCATGATCTGCGGCAGCACGCTGTCTGACGAGGTGGTCGCGAAGACGATGGTGAGTTCTTCACGCAGGTAGCGCAGCAGCTTGAGAAGGCTGAACCCCGACAGGCGCATCACGGTCCCGAGCACGACAAAGACGAAGATCAGCACCGAGACGTAGAACAGCGCGACCAGCATGCCGAGCTGCTTGAGCGAGCCGATGCCGTACTGTCCGACCGTGAAGGCTATAGCGCCCAGCACGCCCAGCGGCGCCAGCTTGATGATGATGCCCATGATCTTGAACAACACCAGCGAGAGGGCATCGACCACGGCAGAGACCGGCCTGCCGCGTTCGCCGAGCAGCGAAAGCGCGCAGCCGAAGAGCACCGCGAAGAGCAGCACCTGGAGCACGTCGCCCGTCGCGAAGGCGTTGACCACCGTTGTCGGGATCAGCTTCATGATGAACTCGACCGTGCCGCCGCTGGTGAGCTTGTCGGCTGTGGAGGTGTAGGCGCTCATGGCCGCGGCGTCGAGCTTGGACGGGTCGACATTCATGCCGACGCCCGGCTTGAATATGAAGGCCAGCAGCAGCCCCAGCCCGAGCGCGATGGTCGTCAGCACTTCAAAGTAGACGAGCGCCTTGACGCCGACGCGTCCCACGCGCTTCAGGTCGCCCGCACCGGAGATGCCGTGCACCACGACACAGAACACCAGCACGGGGATGATCATCTTGATCAGCTTGATGAAGCCGTCGCCCAAGGGCTTGAGCTTGACGGCGAAGTCAGGAAAGAAGAGTCCCGCCACGACGCCGAGTACCAGCGCAATGACGACCTGACCGAAGAGGGATTTGGCGAAGCGGGGCATGGAAGGTCTCCCAGGGTGGGTAGGTTTGCATGCAAGGCGTCCGCTGTCTTGCATACAAGCAATGTAGGCAAGATTTGAGATTTTGGTTTGCGGGTATTCCCGGGTCCTGCAGCTGCTTCAAACCGGTTGTTCTAGGTAAATAAATGCGCAAACAAGCCAATAGATGCGCAAACAGCCTCCTAGGGACGGAAGGGCATATTCGCCAGCTTCATGGCGTGCAGGGGAGGGGCGGCGGGGTGTCGCGTGCTGCAAACGGACCGCCTGAAGCCACCCTCTGGAGCGGAAACGAACAGCCGCTTCGGAGCAAGCTGTACAGCCGTTCAGGGCCCTGAAGCGGCTGTACAGATTTCTCCGAAGCGGTCCTCCAGATGGAGGCAACGACTTTGACCCATGCGTGCGAACTGTGGGCAATCTTGAGCAACGTAAATCAGCCCCCACTACTGGCAACCCGCGCGCTGAGGGTCAGCTCGCGGTGTCGAGCGACATCAGGAACTGACCCCCGCATTGACTCATCCGGTCTGCTACCAGATGAGCTCAGCTCCAAGCCTCACGTAATGTGCTACCTGCTGGATGGTCCAGCCGGAGCACCCCAACGTGACGAGGCGAGTGAGCATGTCAACACGCAAGGAGCTAATCGACGTTGTCGGTGCCCGGTATCGATCGAGTCCCAGGGCAGAGCGGGGCTCGATCCTCGATGAGTTTGCGGCGATCACCGGCTACCACCGCAAGCATGTGATCCGCCTGCTGTCGAAGCCAGCTGAGCCGCCGAAGCAGCGCAATCCCCATGCCCGGTATGGCGCAGACGTACGCGACGCTCTGGGTGCCCTCTGGGAGGTCTCCGACCGCATTTGTTCGAAGCGGCTGAAGGTGATGATCTCGGCATTGCTTCCGGCGATGGTTCGACACGGCAGGATCAGCGACTCTCCGACGCTGCGCGACTTGCCGGCCCTTCGACCGTTGCTGCGTGCGACCATTTCCGCGACGCTTGCGAACGAAATTCAACGACGAGGAATTCGTGCGCGCGAAGCACTGTACGGCATGTGGCGGATCCCTGTGGTTCAGCCCACAGTGCCTGGACGACGACTCGCGCCCTCAGCCCTCACGCTGTATGAAGTCCACAAAGGCCCTCAACGGCGCGGGCAGCAGCCGGCGGCCGGGGTAGTAGAGGAAGGGGCCAGAGAAACGCAGCCACCAAGGCTCCAGGATCGGCTCGAGGGCGCCGCTGTCGAGATGGGGCCGCAGCCAGTCCTCGAACAGGTAGATCACACCGGCACCGGCGATGGCCGCATCGACCGAGAGATCGGCGGCCGAGCCGATCCGAACGATCAATTGGCCGGTCACGTCGATGCGCAGGGCTTCGCCATCGCGCTCGAACTCCCAAGGGGGCATCGACCCGCTGGCGAAGCGCCCGCGCAGGCAGGCGTGGCCGAGCAGGTCGCGCGGATGCTCTGGCCTGCCGCGGCGGTCCAAGTACGAAGGCGCTGCGGCCACCGCGAAACGCTGCACGCGCGGGCCAATCGGCACCGCGACCATGTCTTGTTCGAGCCGCTCGTCGTAGCGAATACCGGCATCGCAACCAGCGGCCAGCACATCGACGAAACCGTCCTCCGCGATCACCTCCAGCGAGATCCCCGGATAAGCGGCCAGAAACGGCGGCACGATCGACGGAAGCACGAGTCGCGCGGCGCTGATCGGCACATTGAGCTTGAGCGTGCCCGCCGGCCGGTCGCGAAAGCCGTTCACCACATCGAGCGCCGCCTCGACCTCGGTGAGCGCAGGCCGCAGCCGCTCGAGCAGGCATTCGCCAGCTTCCGTCGGTCGCACGCTGCGCGTCGTGCGATGCAGCAGACGTACCCCGAGCTGCGTTTCCAGCCGGCGCACCGCCTCGCTCAAGCTCGAAGCGCTCCCACCGCTCAGGCGCGCCCCGTCCCGAAAGCCCTTGGCGCCCGCCACCGCCACGAAGGCGTTGAGATCTCCGAGATCGACTTTCATTGTTCTGAATCCTGCACAGCCCGTGCCGATTATCAGGGCTTATCAAGCACGAGCTCGCTGCCTAGACTGGCTTCACGACACCTTCTTCGTCGACACGACATCCAGGAAAGCCATCATGCCCAGCACGCAGACCCGCAGCACTTTCACCCTCGGCGATCGCACCGTCCATCGGCTCGGCTACGGCGCCATGCAGCTCGCCGGCCCCGGCGTGTTCGGCCCGCCCAAGGATCGCGAGGCGGCACTGGCCGTGCTGCGCGAAGCGGTTGCCAGCGGCGTCGATCACATCGATACCAGCGACTTCTACGGCCCGCACATCACCAACCAGCTCATCCGCGAGGCGCTCTCGCCCTACGCGAAGGACCTCGTCATCGTCACCAAGATCGGCGCGAAACGCTCCGAAACGGGCGACTGGCTGCCGGCGTTCTCTGCCGCCGAGCTCACGCAGGCGGTGCACGACAACCTGCGCAACCTCGGGGTGGACGTGCTGGAGGTGGTGAACCTGCGCATCATGTTCGATGTGCACGGCCCGGCCGAAGGATCGATCGAGGCGCCGCTGGCGGCGCTGGCCGATCTGCAGCACCAAGGGCTCGTGCGCCACATCGGCCTGAGCAACGTCACCTCCGCACAGGTCGCACAGGGACGCAGCATCTGCCGTATCGCCTGCGTGCAGAACCAGTACAACCTCGTGCATCGCAACGACGACGCGCTGATTGATGACCTAGCGCGCGACGGCATTCCGTACGTTCCCTTCTTCCCGCTGGGCGGCTTCACGCCGCTGCAGTCCTCCGGGCTTTTCGAGGTCGCGCAGCGCCTGGGCGCCACGCCGATGCAGGTGGCGCTGGCCTGGCTCCTGCGCCGCTCACCCAACATCCTGCTGATTCCCGGCACCGGGTCGGTCGCGCACCTGCGCGAGAACCTGGCAGCAGCGAAGCTGGAGTTGCCTGCCGACGTAATGGAAGCCTTGGACCGTGTGGCTGCGGCCAGGGCCGGATGACTCTGGGTGCCTCGAACTGTTGATTTCCATGGAATCCTGACCCCCCGGGGGTCAGTTTGTCGTGTCGCCTGACACGCGGCGGTCGTCTGCGGCCGGCGGGGTGGGAGAACCAGACGCTGACTCCGGGACTGCTGCCCAGGCCCGTAAGTGTGGGCGCAACACCCTCTTGACGGTCTGATCGATGGCGATCAGATGTCGAGCATTTGGCGTAGATGCGGAATGGCACGCGCCACGAATGGCCGTCGCCGGTGTCGAGCCACGCGCGCATCCCTGTCGCAACGGGCAGAAAGTTGATGCCAACAATATCGGAGCCCATCCATCGAAAGCAGTGAGGCCTATATGCCCACGGATGATGTGCGCCGTGCCACTCGCGGCTAGGAAGTTCTTGCGTGATGCTTGCTGTGAGGCAACGCGGGTGCTCTGCTCTAGGCCTTGATTTCGGTGGACAGGATAGGGGCGCCAAGAATCAAGAAGACGTCGCCTTCGGTGGTGCGCTCGAGGGCGAGGATCGGGAATACGCGCTTGAGGTCGGCATGCTTCGCCCAGGATCCCGGCCCGCGCTCTCCATTCGGTGCCGCCGAGATGGCCGCAAACCTCGAGCTCCAGCCTCGACCGCCGCGATTGCCCGACGGCGCCCGGCATACCCCACCGGCACGGTGTGTCCACTTTCCTCGAACTCCTTGACGTCGTAGCAGTTCGCTCGCAGGTACGCACTAGGAAGGGCATGGTCGCGTACCCTCTGTCCCGGTTCGGACCACAGTTGCATCATGACGTCGCCCGCCACGTTGAATGAGTCCCACGAGTTCATGATCGACGCATGGGGCTTGAAGCCGATCGAGTTGAGAAATTCAGTCAGAGTCATCGCGTTCGCTGGTTGCATGTCCGCTTTGGGCGCATCTGCGGCAGCGCCGAGGGTCCGGTTGTGGCCGCATTCTGCCGGACGCACCCCTCTCGGTTTTAGATGTGGGCGCTCTTGGAACGATGCTTTCGGTGCTCGCACACGCTGGACAGAATGCTGTCCTATGACCACAGCAGACCCTACCGCCAAATTCGACCATTCGCGAGCCGCAGAGTACGAGACACAAAGCCGCATTGCACTCGCCGGCTACGACGCCTGCCACGACCTTTCTGCATGCCTCTTGTCGGCGTCTCTCGGGTCCGAGCCAAAGCACATTTTGGTCGCCGGAGCCGGAGGGACTGGTCAGGAATTCCTCACGATGGGCAAACTGGAATCTCAGTGGACCTTCGTTGCGGTGGACCCGTCCGTCCCGATGCTTGAGCAAGCGATGGGACGCGTGGAGCGAGCGGGTCTTTCGAATCGGGTCGAGCGGTTCAGCGGCGCGATGGACGCTCTGCCCATGTCGCGCCAGTTCGATGCCGCAACACTCATCGGGGTCTTACACCATGTTCCGAGCGATGAAGGGAAGGATAGGCTTCTGCGCGACCTGGCCGCGCATCTCCATCCTGGCGCACCGCTTATCGTCGCGTGCAATCGTTGCGCCTATGAATCGCAGCCCTTGTTTCTGGAGGCATGGGCCCGGCGCTGGCGCATGGCCGGCGCAAGTGAGGAAGAGGTTGCTGCAAAGCTTGCCAAGATTCGCCTGGGTGCCGTCCCCCCGGCCTCCGAGGCCGAAGTGGAGGCGAAGCTTGCTACATCAGGATTTGACCGCCCGCTTCGGTTCTTCTCAAGCCTTTTCTGGAGCGCATGGATTGCCTTCAAGTGCACCTAATCGGTACACGAAGCTGCCTGAGGTAGGCGTGCCGGAACGTCGGGTTGTGGCCGCATTCTGCCTGTCGCTACGGCCGGCAAGCGGCGTAGATGAAGCAGTCACGGGGCTGAGCTGAGATGTTCGGATGGACCGTGTGGCGGGCGAGCCGCCCCTCCAATAGAAAGCCGCTTTTCTCCAACGCCCGGGCGGACGGGCGGTTGTCGACATCGCAGGTCGCTTCAACGCGAAACACCGCTGGCAGATGAAGCGCCAGGGCTGTAAGCGCCTGAATGGCTTCAACCATCAAGCCTTGGCCCCAGTGCTGGCGTGCGAGCACATACCCAATATTGACAATTTGGGCGCTTGGACGAGCTTCGAGCATGCCGATGAGTTCGCCGCTCGACTTCAGGGTGATGATGTACGGGTAAGCCGAGCCGGCGTTCCACTGAGCAACGCAGCCAGTGATGAAATCGCAGGTGGCCTCCAACGAGGCATGCGGTTGCCAAACCATGTACCGCGCGACGTCCGCATCTTGGGTGTACGAGGCGAACATTCCCTCAGCGTCTGAGAGTTTCGGAGCGCGCAGCGCGAGGCGCGGGGTCTCAATGAAGCCGGGAAATGCCGGGGAGGTCTGGTCCATGAGAGGTTACGTCGGAAGGTCTGGTTGTTGACGACTGCCGTCCATCATGGGAGTAACGCTTCATGCACCGTCGAGCGTCGGGGCATGACACGCGACGCACAGCTTGTTCCCGTCCGGGTCGCGAAAGTACGCGCCGTAGTAGTTGTCGTGGTACTGCGGGCGAAGGCCTGGCGGCCCCTCACAGGTTCCGCCATGGTCCAACGCGGTTTGGTAGGACGCTCGGACGGCCTCCCTGGAGGACCATTTGCCCGTTTCCAGGGTGGTGCAACTGTCCGTCGTAGGGCTTGCAGATAACGAAGAAGGGGCGCGCCCCGTCGGTGCTGTGCCAGCCGGCCTATGGCTTCTCGCGGACCCGCTAACGGCGTCAGCCGGCCAGGCGCGCTGCAAGCTGCCGGACGGTTCGCGCGCTGGCGCCCTTGCCGGTAATCGCCAGCGCCGGGGGGTTGGCCAGCATCCGCTCGAAGACCGCCCGCACTTCTTCCGCTCCGATGTCGTCGATCACCGCAATCGCTTCGCTCATCGGCGTCACGGTCCCGCTGGCAAAGAGCTCTTCGACGGCATGCTCCATCGTTGCGTAGGTCCGCTCCTCTGCGCGCACGCGGGACACGGTCAACTGATTCTTCGCCCGCTCCAGGTGCACCGGATCGACGGTGGTGGCCTGCGCACGCAGCAGGCCGCCCGTCGCCGTCATCAGCGCATCCAGCTTGTCCGGGGTACTGACCGCATGCACCACGAAGGTGGCCCAGACGTCCCCGCTGTCCATTGTGGAATGCGCCGTGTAGGCCAGGCCGAGCTGTTCACGGACTGTGTCAACCAGGGGCGCCGACATCCCGCCTCCAAACAGGTTGGCCGCAAGCGTTGCCGCAAGGCGCCAGCGCTGCTGCGACATCTCCTCCTGCAGCGCGGGCGCCAGCGGATAGGCAATGTTCAGGAACACCTGCGACACCTGCGTGAAGCGCCGGGCCATGGCATGACCGATGTACTTCGCGGGCACCGGCTGCCGCGACACGAGTAGGTCGGCCGACGGGGGCATCGCTGCAAAGAGTTCCCCTGCGACCGCGACCCAGGCGTCGACGTCGAAATTCCCGGCCGCAGCGACGACGGTCTTTTCCGCGACGTAGTGGGACTGCACGTGGCGGATCAGGTCGTGCCTTGTAAAGCTTTCAATGTTGCCGATGGTGCCGATCACAGGCATGCCCATTGGGTCATCGCCCCAGATCGCGCGGTCGAGCAACTCGTTGGAGTAATCCTGTGGATCCTCCTCGTACTCGATGGCCTCCTGGCGAATCACTTCCAGCTCGCGCTGCAGTTCACTCTCGGGAAATGTGCTGTTCAAAACGATGTCTGCCGTCATGCGCAGCAGCTGCTCCGCGTGCCGTCCCAGGCCGGTCATGAAGTAGCCGGTGGTGTCCTTGCCAGTGAACGCGTTGACATCTGCTCCGAGCCGCTCCGCATCCAGGTTGATGGCCTGAACGGAGCGGGTGGTGGTCCCCTTGAACGCCATGTGCTCCAGGACATGCCCGATGCCGTTGGTGACCTGCGTCTCGTCCCGGGAGCCGACACGCAGGAACACGCCCACACTCGCGCTCTGCACATGGGGAATGTGAATGGCGAGCAGCCTCACCCCGTTTGGAAGCGTGTGGAGGACCGTGGTGGTGCGCTCCGCGTTCAGCCGGACCATGGCTCAGCGGCCTTCCGGCTGCTGCAGCCTGATGCCGATGCCGTAGAGCGCGAGCAGGCCCAGCGCGTGCCCGATGGCCACGCCGGGCTCACCCGCTTCAATGCGGCCGATGGTTTGGACATGCACACCAAGGCGCGCGGCCGCGGCTGCCTGGCCCTCGCCGCACGCCGATCGGGCCAGCCTTGCCGCTGCCCCCAATTCCCGGATTGCATGCAAGGCGTCGTCGCCGATGCCTGCCGATATGCGCTTTCCTTTGGC
This sequence comes from Variovorax sp. 01N429, assembly GCF_056399425.1. Lineage (NCBI taxonomy): Bacteria > Pseudomonadati > Pseudomonadota > Betaproteobacteria > Burkholderiales > Comamonadaceae > Variovorax > Variovorax sp. 01N429. The sequence goes on from NZ_JBFTRG010000009.1 coordinate 36,202, forward strand.
CATCGGTGCATTGTCGCTGCGCCTTGTCGTGTTTCGTCATTCGAACCTGACCAGGTCCTTGAAGATCAGCCGACCCCAGGTGTTCCCGCGCGCCTGCACAAGCAATCCACCTTCAGATAGTCCGCCAAGGTTGATCGGCGCGAAACCGAGATTCGCCGCCAGCGCACCAACCTCCGTCGCTGCATCGTCATCGTCGCTTGCCAGGAACACGACGCGCCTGCCACCGTGTACCGCCGGTTCTTGGTCAAGGACAGTAGCAGCCAAGTGGTTGAAGCCTTTGACCAGTCTTCCACCGCTGAAGGCCTGCGCGACGGCCTTGGATGAAGGTTGTCCTTGCAGGTCCTCCGGAGACACGCCATAGGCATTGGTCACATCGATGATGATCTTCCCTTTCCATGTCGGCAGTGCCTTTGCGACATCTCGGTGCGAGTCGAAACGAACGGCCAAAAAGAGGATGTCCGCCTTGACTGCTTCGGCCAGCGTCTTGGGAATGACTTCGGGACCGATCACGGCCGCGTCGGCTGCAAAGCTCTTTGGATCGCGTGTCGTTGCAACAGATACTTCGAGCCCATTGCGGGCAAATGCCTTGGCCAGAGCCTGGCCAATACTGCCGAAACCAATGATTGCGTAGCTCATTCTTGCTTCCTTTGGTCAGAGTTGCGCCAAGCCACCGTCGACGGCGACCTCGCTGGCGGTCATGAAGCTGCTGTCCGACGAGGCGAGGAAGGCGGCCACCGCTCCGATTTCTGCCGGATCGGCCATGCGTTGAAGCGGAGTCATCGCAGCAAAGGCCTTCTGGCCCTCCTCACCCAGCGCTTCCTTCGCGAGGTCGGTCGCCGTCGCTCCGGGCGAGAGCACATTGACTCGGATGCCGCTGCCCTTCAAATCCTCTGCCCAGGTCCTCGCGAGGTTGCGCACTGCCGCCTTGCTCGCGCTGTAGGCACTCATCCCCGCAGCGCCCGTGGTGCCGGCGCTCGATCCGGTCAGGATGATCGACGCGCCCTGGCTCATCAGCGGCAACGCCTTCTGAACCGTGAAGATCGCACCTTTCACGTTGGTGTCGAAGGTCTCGTCGATGTGCTCGGAGGTGATCTTTCCGAGCGCGAGCTGGCTTCCCGCCCCGGCATTGGCGAAGACGATGTCGAGGGTTCCGCGCTCTGCCTTCACAGCCGCGTAGAGTCTGTCGAGGTCTGCCAAATCGGACACCGAGCCCTTTACCGAGCGGGCATTGGGGCCGAGATCGGCCACAGCGGCGTCGAGCGCTTCCTGCCGACGGCCGAAGATGAAAACGAAGGCGCCTTCATCGATAAAGCGCTTTGCCGCGGCGCGGCCGATGCCGGTCGCGCCACCGGTGATCACGGCGGTCTTTCCATTCAGTCTGGTCATGTGATGAATCCTTGCTTGTACATGGCCGAATCTTGAGACGGGTGCTCGGATCTGAGAAGCCGGTATATTGAGATGCAACCCATCTGGCTCAAAGATGGAAGGAGCATTCATGTTGGACGGCGTGTCTCTCGATCAACTTCGAACTTTCGTGGCCGCCGTGGATGAGGGGAGCTTCTCGGCTGCTGCGCGGCGACTCCATCGCGTGCAGTCCGCAGTCAGCAGTTGGGTCGGAAGTCTGGAGGCCCAGATCGGCGTCAAGCTCTTCGATCGGTCGGGCCGCTACCCGAAGCTCACACCCGAAGGCGTCATCCTGTTGGCGGACGCTCGCACGGTTGTTTCGGGAGTCGAAACGCTCAAGGCTCGCGCCAGGCTGTTGTCGGCTGGGCTCGAGGCCGAACTCTCGGTTGTGGTCGATGTGTTCTTCCCGACTGCCGTCTTCAGTGCTGCGGCGAAAGCGTTTGCAAGCCAGTTCCCGCTCACGCCGCTGCGCGTGTTCGTGGAAGGGCTCGGAGCCGGCTATGAACCGGTGATCGATGGTCGCTGCGGCTTGGGCATCCTGGCGCCGCTGTCCCTCGAATTTCCTTCGCTCGTCAGCGAAAGCATCGGTCCGCTGTCCCTGGTGACGGTCGCCGCGCCCGGCCACCCGCTGGCGCGTCTCAAACACCGCATTCCGAAAGCGGCGCTGGCCGATCAGGTGCAACTGGTGCTCACGGACCGCTCCGAACTGAGCGCGGGCCGCGACTATGGGGTGAAGTCGGCTTCGACGTGGCGCCTTGCAGACCTCTCGACAAAGCACGCGTTTCTGCGCGATGGTGTCGGGTGGGGCAACATGCCGCTGCACATGGTGAGCGGCGACCTTGCAGACGGCACGCTGGTGTCAATCGATGTCGAAGACATGCTGCCGAAGGGCTACTCGATGACGATCGCTGCGTTTCACCGGGCATCGCAGCCGCTCGGACCCGCAGCCCGGTGGCTGATCGATGACCTCAAAGCACGCTACGCCGAAGAAGGGCATTCGCAGCCAACCGGCCGGTAAGCCATATCAGTTCGACGAGTGAATAGAGATCCAACTCCTCGACCTCACCTCGACCTCAATGTGTCATGCACTCCAAAGCCCGTATCGAGAGGGCGGTGCGCCCGACTTTCAGGGCCACGACCGGCTTGCCCGCGGCACGCATCGCGGCCACGGCAGCGGCGAGGCGCTCCGGATGGCGAATAGCTTCCAGGAACAGGCATGCCATGCGCGTGTTCGGATCGGCAGCGAACCATATGCGTTCTCAATGCGAGAACGCTTCAGCCGGCGCGGGCTCGCAACACCTGCTTCGCGAAGTCGATGAAGGCGCGCAGCTTGGGCTGCTGCTGACTGCGCATCGGAAAGTACAGGTGCAAGCCCGGCCCGCTGATGCAATACGCCGACAGCACGGCGCGCAGGCGCTTGGATTCGATCTCGGGCGCCGCCACCAGGTCGGCCGTGTAGACGAGGCCGGCGCCGGCCTTGGCCAACGCAATCATCGTCAGGTGATCGTTGACGATGGTGCCGCCCGCCACGTCGACCGATAGCGGCCGTCCCTTGTTCTGGAGCTGCCAGCGGTAGACCATCTTGGCGGTCGGAAATCGATAGCCGATGCACTGGTGCTGAAACAGGTCTTCGGGTTTCCTGGGCACGCCGTGTTGCGCCAGGTAGGCCGGTGTGCCGAGCACGCGCCAGCGAAAGCCCGGCAGCACGGGCAGCGCCACCAGATCGAGTGCGATGCGCGGCACCGAAAGGCGCAACACGCCGCTGGGCCGCTGGCGCAGCGCATCGATATCGCCCAGCGCCTCGACGATCTCGCCGGTGGCCGAGCGCAGGCGCCGGTGCAGCTGTGCACCGGCCTCGGTGAGTGCCACGCTGCGTGTGGTGCGCAGGAACAGAGGCATGCCCACTCGTACTTCGAGCACTCTCACGGCTTGGCTTACGGCCGCGGGCGACACGCGCAGTTGCGCAGCCGCAGAGCGAAAGCTGCCCTGGTCGGCCACGGCCATGAACTCGGTCAGGCCAGAGAAGACATCGATGCGTGCCATGTGAGCGCGTCGTCATCCGATGGCGCTATTGCTGGGGTGACGACGACACCCAAACCATCCGCGGCATCAATCTGATGCGGGTCCGCGGCGGGCAAATCGTCGAAGCGATGGGCTACGTCAAAGGGTAGGGGATTGGCACAGCCCTGTACCGGTTGGTCGGGCTGGAGTCTCTTCTGGTAGATAAGGATGGCAGCATCATCACTGACAACCACTTCACAGAGGACTCTCGAGATGACCATCACCATCACCGCCTTTGAACGGTCGCCCGACGGAGGCAGGGGGCTGGCACGCGACACGCGCGTCCGCTGGGCACTGGAAGAAGCCGGCCTGCCCTACGAGGTGCGCCTGGTGTCCTTTCGCTCAATGAAGGAGCCCGCGCATCTGGCGCTGCATCCCTTCGGGCAGATACCCACTTACGAGGAGGGCGACCTCGCGCTGTTTGAGACCGGCTCCATCGTGCTGCATATCGCCGAGCACCATCCCGGCTTGTTTCCCGCCGATGCCAATGCACGGGCGCGTGCCATCACGTGGATGTTCGCGGCGCTCAATACCGTCGAGCCTCCCATCCTCGAACTCGTCACAGCCAGGGTGGTGGAAGGCAGCAGGCCTTGGTCAGCCGAGCGGCTGCCCCTCGTGGAGGACCGCGTGCGCGCCCGTTCGAACCAGTTGGCCGTGCGCCTGGGCAATGGTGACTGGTTGGACGGCGATTTCAGCGCGGGCGACCTGCTGATGGTGTCGGTGCTGCTTCGGCTGAGACCGTCTGGCCTTCTGAACGAGTTTCCCAGCCTCGCCGCCTATGTCTCTCGCGGCGAAGCGCGGCCTGCTTACCAGCGGGCATTCGCAGCGCAGCTGGCAATCAACGCTGGCCCTCTCTGATCTAGGCAATCAGGCCTTTGGCCCGTACCGCCACGGTTCGGTGTTGACCCACGACGCCGCGTGGCCACTTGCTCAGTCGGACCGCAATGCAAGACGCGCCTTCACGGCCTGCACCAGCGGATCGATCGACGAAGGCGGGAAGGGCGAGACGCTGCTGACGTTGACCTCGCAGAGCACGAAGCGTTCGGGATCACCGTCGGCCGGCTCGCCCAGCATGAAGTCGCAGTCCCACAGCATCGGCAACTGCGCGCGCGTCAAGCCGAGGCGTTGTTGCAGTTGCGCTATCCATTGCGTTTCGAGCAGACGCTTCAGCGTCTGGAATTGCGGCAGCTCGGCGCCGTGATAGTGACGTGGCCCCGGCGTGGGCGCCTCTTCGCCCGCACGTGCCGGGTGCAGCGCATTGATGGCCTGGTGGCCGAACCCGGTCACGCGGTCCTCGACCATATAGGCGCGCACGATGCCGTCGACCAGACGCGGTTGCCAAGCCTGGTCGATCATGTGACCGCCGTTGACAGGTTCGAAATACGGCGCCATGCGCTGGAGCAATATCGGCAGCTCCATGCGCTCTTCCTCGCTGCCGCGTTGCGCATGCCGCACGCGCAGCAGCGGCGAGTCTTCGATACCCTCGACCCGCCACACGCCGATGCCGCTATGCCCTCGATATTGCTTGAGCACGCGCGCTCCGTGGCGCAGGCGATCGGGCAGCCCGGCTGCAAGCTCGTCGAGGGTGTCGACGCGGACCGCATCGCTGCCGAAGGGCAGGTCACGTACGTCAACCAGCACATCTTTTGTGCCCAGGCGCAGGATGGTGTCGGGATGAGTACTGACGAAGACGCCTGCCTGCGCTGCTTCACGCAACACAGCGTCGAGCCGATCGCGGCGGCGACCGCCCTCGACTGGATTGCACCAGACGAGCACGGCGTCGACGCGCCGCAGCTGCGCGGCAACCTCATCGGCAAATTCGTCATGATAGACAGCCGGTTCCGCGGCCACGCCGGCCCTCGCGAAGGCTGCGAACAAGGCCGCGAAGCGGCTTTCGGCCGGATCGCTGCGCTCGCGGATCGGACGATCGCCCGGGTAGAGCAAGGCCACAGATGGCGGGCGAGTAGATGGCATGACGTTCATCCGCGCGGTTTCAGCCATCTGATAGGAGTGCTCGGCCGACCACGCCCACCGGCCGGCCTTTGTGAAGCTGCGAAGTTTGCTGAGACTCCGAGGCCGAGTCGTTCTGAGGTTATTCGATGCCCTTTCCCGTTGCTTCGTGCAGGTCGTAGTCGCGCAACATCACCGGCTCGACGGAACCGCCCGAGACGCGCCTGCGCACAGCCGCATCGATTTCCTGCGCGTGATGCTGGTAGGTCGCCAGCGGCTCGTCGTCACTGGCGGTCGGCCGATAGCAGTAATGCAGAGTCTCCTTGCCAATGCTCGCGCCCACCAGCGCGCCATCGATGGGAACCCAAAAGTGGACGGAGCCCGAGGCCTCATGAAAGAAAGGAGGGTACGACATGGGAGGTTCTGGGATTGCTTCTTCGGTCATCGATCCAGAGCGACGCTCTTGCTTCGATGGCATGGATGGCATCGCTGCCATGGGCGAATTGCCTGCACGAGATGATGTGGCACTGGCACGCGTCTTTGAAGTACAGCATCGCGCCTGCGGCCACCGTGCCGCCCAAGGAAACACTGCTGAGGTGGCTGCTTATCTCCCAGCCTTGATAAGAAAGGCGCGTCGAGTCGCGGTCGTATTCCATGGTGCCTTGCTTGAGCAGGGGCTGAGCCCGATGGTCCCTTCTACGCCACGCACGGCCGGTCGTCAGTTCGGTAGCGCACAGACACAATGCATCGGCCGGCGGCTTGGCCGCTCAAGTCGACGCCTATCCTCTGCTTTGATCTTCGAGTCGCGTCGCGGTTACTGTGCGGCACCGCACACAGGCAAGCAGCGACCCCTATACTGGCTTTGTCGGGTGCGCGAGGGGCGCCGCTCCGGCTGATCCTAGGTGTCTTCTTTGCTGCGGAGTTTGCGCGATGCCCAAGTCCCCCGACCCGTTGAAGAACCATCTGCTTGCCGCGCTGGCGGACCCCGAGCGGGAGCGCTGGTTCCCAGAACTTGAGGCTGTCGACATGCCGTTGGGGCAGGTACTCTATGAATCGGGCAGAACGCTGAGTCACGTGTACTTTCCGACCACGTCGATCGTGTCGTTGCTGTACGTGATGGAGAACGGCGCCTCGGCCGAGATCGCGGTGGTGGGCAATGAGGGCATCGTCGGCATTTCGCTCTTCATGGGTGGCGAATCGACGCCCAGCCGTGCGGTGGTGCAGAGCGCCGGCCGGGGGTTCCGATTGCAGGCCGATCTCATGAAAGAGGAGTTCAACCGGGCAGGTCCTGTGCTGCACCTGCTGCTGCGCTACACCCAGGCATTGATTACGCAGATGGCCCAGACGGCTGTGTGCAACCGGCACCATTCGCTGGACCAGCAACTGTGTCGCTGGCTCTTGCTGAGCCTCGACCGCCTGCAGGGTAGCGAGCTCGTGATGACGCAGGAGTTGATTGCCAACATGCTCGGTGTTCGGCGCGAAGGCGTGACCGAGGGTGCGCTCAAGCTGCAGCAGGCCGGCCTGATCCGCTATGCGCGCGGCCACATCTCGGTGCTGGATCGCGCGGGGCTGGAGAAGCGCACCTGCGAGTGCTATGCGGTCGTCAAGTCCGAGTACGACCGGCTGCTTCCGGCCGACATTGCGACCTGAGCGTTCGTGCGTGAGCGAGGCGCTGCCGATCACTTGCCGCTGTGTGCGTTGGCAGACAGTCAGGGTGCGCGGCGGCGGGCAGACTACGGCGCCTTACCCTTCGAAAGCGTCCGTTGGCCCCAGAAAACCATCTCATCCAATTGCTGCCCCGCGCAGATCGCAAGCGTTTGCTTGCTGTTTGCCAGCCGGTTCAATTGGTGCTGGGGGATGTGGTGTACGAGCACGCAGCGCACACCCGCTTTGCCTGGTTTCCAGTCGACGGCTTCATTTCACTAGTCGCCCGTATCGATAGCCATCCGGGCCTGGAGGTCGGCATGGTCGGCCGCGAAGGCATGCTCGGAGCGCATCTGGCACTTGGCGTTTCGACCACGCCGTTACGCGCGGTGGTGCAGGGCCCTGGCACCGCCTGGCGCCTCACCGCTGCCAACTTCCGGCGCGAGCTTGAGCATAGCTCCGCGCTGCGGCGCGCAATGGCCCGCTATACGCATGTCCTCATGATGCAGTTGGCCGCGTCCGCTGCATGCCTGCGCTTTCATCTGATCGGGCCGCGCCTGGCGCGCTGGTTGCTGATGAGCCAGGACCGCGCGCATGCCGACAGCTTCGCCATGACGCAGGAATTTCTGGCCTACATGCTAGGCGTGCGTCGTGTTGGCATCACGGCAGCCGCTGGTGCCCTTCAGCGGAAGGAGCTGATCGAGTACCGTCGCGGCACCCTGACAGTACTGGATCGCGAGGGGCTCGAAGCGGTGGCCTGCGCGTGCTACGGCGCAGACCGGAGGGCATATCATGAATTGCTGTGACGTCACGCAAGCCTTCGTCTACTGCCAAGAGTTAAATTCCACACGCGGGGAAATGGCCAAGAAAATCCAGCTCAACGATGCACAGTGGAATAGGTTGCAAAGCCTGGCAAATGAAAATGGGAGGAGCCGGCCCGCCGAAACGACTGGCGTATCACATCGCTTGAGGTCCAATGGCTTGGTGGCATCCGACCCAAGAGGCTGCGAATACCTGACTGATCAAGGGGCGCGTCGATTGAGTCAGGGCCGGTAGCAGTGTGGGCTGCAGACGCTCTGAAAGTCGCCGCCAGCGCCCCGGCTCGGTCCCGAATGGTTCGCGGGCTCGCTGTTGTCGCAGCTTTCTCGCTCTGCCTCCATCACTGAACGAAAGCGCTGCAGGTGGCATTGGTCGTTGTCAAAGGCATACCCGCGCGCAAGCATCACGCTGGGTCCACCTGAACCACCGCTCCTTCCGGCAACGCCGCCCATGCGATCCATTCGCCCACGGCGATGCGGTGCGTCGCTTCGTCCGATTCGACATGGCCGTATCGCAGCACGAACCCGCGTTCCGCCAATTTCAGCGTCAACTCGAAACCCGGCCAGTCCGCCGGCACCCTGGGCGTGACCGAAAGTCGGTCCCCTCGCACCGTCAGCCCCAGCAGGGTCTCGACGGCGGCCCGATGCAACCATCCCGCCGAGCCGGTGTACCAGCTCCAGCCTCCGCGACCGGCGTAGGGGGCCCCGCCGTAGACGTCTCCAGCCATCACGTAGGGCTCGAGCTCATACAGTGGTCCCCTTTGCGGATGTCGCGCGCGATGTGCGGGGCTCAGGCCCTCGAATGTGAGCCAGGCCGCTTCGACATCGCCCTCCAGTGCTTGCGCCATCAGTGCCCACACGGCCGCGTGCGAGTACTGCCCGCCGTTCTCTCGCACGCCGGGGGGATAGGCCTGGATGTATCCGGGGTTGTTCGTCGATTGCACCAGGGGCGGGTGCAGCAAGCGCATCAAGCCGTGGGGCACGTCATGCAGGAGTTCTTTCATCGATGACAGCGCTCTCGACGTGTGTTCCTTGTCCGAGGCACGCGAGATCGTCGCCCACGCTTGGGCGATCAGGTCAATGCGGCATTCCTCATCGCTCGATGAGCCCAGCGGCGCGCCGTTGTCGAAGAAGGCGCGCCGGAACCACGCGCCATCCCAGCCCGATGCATGCAAGGCCTCGACCCAGCCCCGCCGAGCCGTCTGCCATCGCTGCGCTCGAACTCGATCGCCGCGCGATTCCGCAAACGGCGCGAAGCGCTCAACCACATCGCAGAGGAACCATGCCAGCCAGACCGACTCCCCGCGGCCCTCATGGCCGACGCGGTTCATACCGTCGTTCCAGTCGCCCGTGCCCATCAGCGGCAATCCGTGTATGCCGGTCGCGAGACTGCGATCGATGGCGCGCGCGCCATGTTCGTACATGCTGGCCGCCCGGGTGCCGATCTGCGGCGCGTAGTACGCGTCCTCGGCCCCAAGTGCAACTTCCGGCCCTTCGATGAAGGGCGCTGTCTCATCGAGCACAGAGCGATCCGCCGTCACGTCGATGTAGTGCGAAACAGCATAGGGCAGCCACAAGAGATCGTCTGAGAAATGCGTGCGCACGCCTGCGCCGCCTGGCATGTGCCACCAGTGCTGTACGTCGCCTTCGGGAAACTGACGCGCCGCATTGATCAGTATCTGGTCGCGAAGACGCGCCGGATCAGTCAGTGCAAAGGCCATTGCATCCTGCAGCTGGTCGCGAAAGCCGAAGGCGCCGCCGGCCTGGTAGAAGCCGGCCTTGGACCAGAGCCTGCATGACAGCGTTTGGTACATCAGCCAACGGTTCACCATCGCATCGAAGAGCGGGTCTGGCGTGCGCACCTGCAGCCGACCCAGCAGTTCGTCCCAGAATGCGCGCGCCTGCGACAACGCTTCGGCACCGCTGCGTTGCTGCCAGCGGCGGGCCATCTGCATAGCGGCCTCCGGATCGTCCGCGTGTCCCAGCATGAAGGTGAAGCTGACGCTCTCGCTGGCCGGCAGGCTGAACTCGCCCGCGATGGCCGCGCAGCTATCGAGGCCGCTGCCGCCGCGCGCGTTCAGTGTCTGAGGCAGTTCGATCGCGCCTTGGCCGCCTGAGAAGAATTCGCCGCGGTCACAGGTCCACTGTGCCGCTGCGTTGAGCCCTGCAAGTTGCACGAAGGCGGTGCTGCCGCCGAAGCCTGCACTCGATTCGCGCTGCTGGCCGAACACCGCTGGCAGATCATTGGCCTTCCACGTATGCACGGTGCGGCGCTCCCCGCGCGCCGCCCCGAGTTGCCACTCCACCATGGCAAGCGCACGTAGCCGGCGCGCACTTGCACCGTCGTTGCGTACTTCGACGTGCACAAGCTTCATCCGCTCGTCACGGTCAACGAAGAATGTCGTTTCCATCATCACGCCGCGGTGCAGGCACTCGAAGACGGTGTAGCCCTGGCCATGGCGCACGCGGTGCGTTGTGGCGGTGGCGGTACTTGATCCCCCAGGCGTCAGCGGTAGCAATTCGCGAGTGTCAAGATCTTCCAGCAGGTAGTGTTCAAACGTCGGGTCGCAGACAGGATCGTTGGACCAGGGTGTGATCTGGTGGAGCCGGCTGTTCACGGCCCATGTGTAGCCGGCGCCCGATTCCGAGACCTGAAAGCCGAACGACGCATTGGCGATGACGTTGATCCAGGGCCGCATCGGGCGACGGTGCATGTCGATATCGAAGCGGAACTCGCCGCTCTCGGGGTCGAAGTCGCCTTGCAACGAGTTCGCTGCTGCATCGACTTGGCGCGCTTGCGGGGCCGCCTGGACCGGCGGAGCCGCCAAGCGCACTACCCTGGGAAGGTTGTTCGGGCTGACTGCGGCCTGGCGCAGCGCTGCCACCTGGGATTCGAGCGCTCTTCCGTCGGCGGTAAAGACCACGCGCGCCAGACTGGACAGCGCCGCTTTTTCCGGAGGCGCCACTTCGGCGTCGCGCAGCAGGTAGAACCCCGCGGCGTCGTTGCGCGGGAAGCTGTTCTGCGTCTGTTGGCCGACACGAGTGCGCAGCGCTTCGATCTCCCGTTGCAGCGGCATCAGGTATGACTGCGGCTCGCTATTGAGCACCACCAGGTCACAAGCCACGCCGCCAAATCCCCACCAAGGTTGCGCGCGCAGCAACGTGTCGACCAGGCCCATTCCAGCGATGGAGTGGATGGTGACCAGAACGATCGGCTTGTCGCCCGAAATTCCGAAGCGCCAGATCTGATGCAGGTCGATCAAGCCGCGATCGCGCATGACACGAGGCGTGGTGTATGTAAGGATCGTGGTGAGGTCCTGCAGCGCCACGTTCGTCGCCGGGTCGATGCTCAGGTCGCGCAATCTCACCTGCGCGAGAGTGGCTGCCATGCGCGTCGCGCGTTGGACGTGCATCGGCTGCGCATACCGATCGATGCGGGGCATCAGTTCCTCCGCGCTGTCGGCGGCAGCGGTCGCAAAGGTCACGCGCGCAGTGGCTCCTGGCGCAATCGAAAGACGCACGCGCAAGCAGGCAATAGGATCGAGGCCATTGATCGGCAAGCCGTCGGCCCCCCGCGGTTGCGGATCGAGCACCGGCGTCGCGAGCGTGCGATTGCGCCCGACGAAGGCGCGCCGGTCGGTCATGCAGTCGACAGCCAGCACCAGAGCATCGACCGCTGCGATGAAGTGCGCGGCCGCCATCATGGGTTCGCCTTGCAGCCGAGGCTTGCGGGACATCCGCAGCGCGCGCCAATCCGGGTCCCAGCGGCTCTCGAGGAAAAGATTGGCGAAAGCCGGGTGCGCCTCATCTGCCTTCGGGTCGGAGAGTACCGGCTCAAAATATGAAAAGAGTTCCATGGTGCGCGTCTCGGCGCCCGTGTTGTGCAGCGATACAGTGCGCAGTTCCGTGTCGTCCTCGGGACTGATAAGCACCGTGATGCGCGCCTGCAATCCCGGCCCGCTCGCGTCGAACTGAACCTGGTCGGCCAGAAAGCGCGCACGGTAGCGCCAGTCTTCGCCCGGGGCAGGCAAGGCTGTCAAGGAGGCCAGCGCGCTGCTGCCTGCATCGCGCACGTAGAAGAACGTGCCGTAGCCGTCGCGCAGCGGATCGTCGCGCCAACGGCTCACGTTGAACGCCCGCCAGCGGCTCACGCCCGCGCCATTGGCGCGCAGCGCCACTGTGTATTGACCATTGGACAGCAAGTGCGTGGGTTGAAAGCCGCGCTCCATCGGATCGACCACCCGTGGTTGATAGATGGGAGGCGCTTCGCCAATTGCCGGCACTGGCGGTGTGCGCGGATCCGCGCTGCCGATGATCTGCCGCGGCGTACGCTCGTGAAGCAACGACTGATGCGCCTGCACGAGGGGTGCGCTGCCGAACCAGCGGCGCGGCGCACCGTTGCGCGCGGCGTTGCAAAGCGCCACGAGCGTCATGCCGTGGTGATGGGCCATGACATTGCGCACGATGGTAAAGGGCTGGCCGGCGGGCTGACGCGAGACGGTGAAATCGACCGCGTCGAAGAAGCCGAACTCGCCGCGTGTGCCGAGCGACTCGAGCAGACGAAGGTTCTCGAAAGCATCGACCGGCCGCAGCAGCGCCGCCATTGCGGTGGCGTAAGGCGCGACTACGCGATCGGTCGGGGGCGTTCTACGCAGCGCAAGGCGGGGCACGCCAAAGGGGGAGTACTGGTAGGCGAGCGAATGGTCCCGCGCGAAGTAGGCCGACTCCGAAACGCCCCATGGCAGGTTCTGCGTCGAGCCGAAGTTCTGCTGCTCACTGATGGCGGCAAGGTTGGCGACTTGCAGCAAACCGCCGACCGGCTCCGCCATCACGAGCGCCGGCATCAAGTATTCGAACATCGAGCCAGACCAGGACTTGAGGCCGGCTCTCACGCCCACCGAGAGAAAGGGCCTGCCGAGTGCCATCCAGTGCCGCTGGGGGACGTCGCCCTTCGCAATGGCAAGGAAGCTCAGGAGGCGCGATTCGGAGGCGAGCAGGTCGTAGTAGCTCGCATCGAGGGCGTTCTCTTCGACCCGCAGGCCGATGTGAAAGAGGTGCCGCTTGACGTCATAGAGCCCTCGGAAATCCATTCCGGCGCACAAGATCTCGCAACGCCGAGCGATCGTCTCCAACTGGATGCTTCCGGAAGAAAAGCTGCGGCACGCCTGCGCAACGGCAATCAGATGGCCCGCCAGGTTGCCGCTGTCCACGCTCGATACATAGGCGGGCGGCAGCATCCGCAGCGTTTGCGTGTCGTACCAGTTGTAGAGATGGCCTTCATGCTTTTCGAGCCGATCGACAGTGTCAAGCGTCGCGGTCAGCCGAGCAGCAAGCGCTGGCGTGTCGATCCACCCGAACTCACGTGCACAGCAGCATGACAGAAGGTACATGCCGATGTTGGTGGGCGAAGTTCGATGGGCAATGATCGGTTCGGGATCGAGTTGCAGGTTGTCAGGCGGCAGATGGTTGTCCTCGGGGCCGACCACGCGCTCGAAGAAGTGCCAGGTGTCGTGTGCCAGGGCCTCGAGATAGCCGTGCTGTTCGCCAGTCAGCGCGCCTTCGATTGGCGTGCGGCTGCTCCACCAAGCGACGAGGGGGGCGAGCATCCACAGCACGAAAAGAACAGCACCCACTTGGGGGTGCGGGCTCCATAGCGACGCCACCGCGAGCGCGATGCACACCGCGCTCGTCAAACCCGCACCTCGCAGGAACGCAGGCAGGTCGTAGCGCGCCTGCATTTGCGCCTGGGCTGCGGTCGTCCATTCGAGCAAATGTCGCCGACTGACTGCGATCCGCCACGCAGCGCGTGCGGAGGCGTCCAGAAGCAGGAGCGTCTGCGCCGCGAGTTGCACGAACTGCCATGCACCGCTGGCCGTGGCGCGAAGCAACTCGACGGAACCGACATCAAAAAAGTGGGGCAGCTCGATCGAGCGCCGCGTCGGCACCAGCCCCGCGAGCGCTCCCAGCAACGGACCGAGAACGAGCGCCGCGCCCACAGCGGTGAGCGCCCAGCTCAAGGGGAATGAATCGGTGAAGACAACCCATGCGAGCAGCGCCGCGGACGCTGGCACTACCATGGCACGCCGCAGGTTATCAGTCATCTTCCACAAGCCGAGTGCGTCAATTCCGAAGCGTCGCGCGTGCAACATGAACGGCAACAGCTGCCAGTCGCCGCGCGTCCAGCGGTGAATGCGCGAGGCGGCGACACCGGGATGGTGGGGATGGTCTTCGAGCAGGACCAGGTCGCTCACCATCGCACAGCGGGCAACCGTGCCTTCGAGCAAATCGTGGCTCAGCACGAGGCCATCGGGCACGCGCCGATCCAGCGCGAAATGCACGGCCTGCACATTGAGCAGGCCCTTACCGGTGAAGGAGCCGGTGCCGAAGAAGTCTTGATAGATGTCGAAAGCGCCGTTGCTGTAAGGGTCGAGTCCGCATTGGCCCGCGAACATCCAGTGAAACAACGAGCGCTCGCGCCGCTCGGGAAAGGGTGCGACGACGCGCGGCTGAAAGATGCCAAAGCCAGCAGCGACGCGTCGGCCGACTTGGTCGATCTGCGGCGCATTGAGGGGATGAGCCGCCACCGCGACGAGTTCGCGTAGCGTGCCTGGAGGCAGGCCGGTGTCGCTATCGAGCGTCAATACATAGGGGATTCGTGCCGCAAGCCTAAATCCCGCGGCCATCGGAACAAATCCGCTCGTATCGCCGACCGCGAGCACCCGCAGCAGCATCTCGAGCTTGCCGCGCTTTCTCTCCCAGCCCATCCAGCGCTGTTCGGTGTCGGACCACGTTCGTGGACGATGCAGAAGCGCGAAGCGAGGAGGAGCGGACGCCGGAGCGGGATATACCTCGTTGAGGGCTGAGACGCGCCGGACTGCGTCATCCAGCAAGGCCGAGTCGTCCGGCATCTCGGCGTGCGGCGCATCTTCCCAGTCCGTCAACAGCGCAAATTGCGCATGGTCCTCGCGACTCGCAAGCCAATGGAGCTCGAGGCGATGGACAAGCTGCGCATTGGCTTCGAGCGAATCCAGCATGGACGGAATGACCACGAGTACGGAATGCGCTTGCGGAATGCCCTCCGCAAAATCCAGCCGCGGCAATGCGTTGACATGGGTCGACTCAGCCAAGATGCGGTGCAGCAGCGCAATCACTGCTTCAGAAAGCGGCCAGGCAAGCAGTACCAGCGCCACGATCGACTTCCAAGTTGCGACCTGCCATCCGACGCGATCGAGTTCGTGTACCGCTGCTGCGAGCAGCAGCGCGATGCCGCTGATGATCGTGATCACGTAAAGCGGCAGGCGCCAGTTGCCGGGCGCAGTCTTCGGCTGCGCGAGAGGGCGCGCGCCGCTGCCGCCCGCCGCCAGCGCAGCGATCAATGACGTACGACCTTCACCGAAGAGGTAATAGCCTGCCGTTTGTTGGGCCAGCAACCAAGGGTCCGTGTCGTCCTCTGGCTTGCGCGGCTCGGCCACGGCGTCAGATGCCTGGCGCAATACCTCCCGAGCGACTTCGCTTTCAGGGTGGCGACTTGTGCGCGCGACCTGCTCCATGGCGTGAGTGATCTGCCGTCTGGTGATTTCACTTTCGCGGCTGAAGCTCGGCAGTGTTCGCAGCACGCGCAAAGACCGGCTGACCGGTTCGATCAAGTCGGCCCACTCGAGCTGGCCGATCATGCGCAGCGTCGTGATGATGTTGCCGACGGTGAGATTGGCGGCCGCCTGCGCGGTTTGCGCCTCTGCAATCAGCGCGGGACCATTGGGGCAGTGTTGTTCCGTCCACTTCACGAGCACAGGTAAGTCGTCCCCGTGCTCGACCGGAAGACGCTGCCACAGTTGGGTGAGATAGATCCACTGCATGCCGCGGCTTTGAAGCGCGCGGTACAGCACATCCAGGTCCTGCACGCACAGCGCCCCCGCCGCATCCCACACTGCATGTGCGATCTCCCGTGCGGCCTTGTGCTCGGCGATGCTTTCGGCGACGCGCCGCAGATTTTCCAGCAGCACCACGCGTAGCGTCGTCGGTAAAGCCCACAGTTCACCGAGCGCGAGTTCGTCGACGTCTTGATAGGCGTTGAGGAAGGCGGTGAACAGCTCCTCGTTCAGCACGCTGTCGGTATGGGCCACATAGGCCCAAGCGATACCGTAGACGCGCGGCAGGCCGGTCAAAGGTTCTTCGGAGAGCTTGGGCAGGCGCGCGTAGTAGCTGCGGGGCACGCCCTCGCGAATCTGATGGAGTTGCGCCTCGACCAAATGAAAATTGTCGAGCAGCCATTCGGCCGCCGGCGTCACATAGCGGCCGCTGCGCGAAGTCAGTGCGATGTAGTCGAAGGACTCGCGCAGCGATTCGAGGTTTTTGTCCACCCTCGGGAAAAAAGGAGCGCTGCCGCCGCGAGAGGCGTCGTGCTGCACCACCTGCGCGCGGGCCAGGCTTTGGCCGTGCTGCTCGAAACGTTGCGCACCGAACAGCTCCGCCCGAATCGGGGGTTCTACCTGCGGATGGGGGCCAAAGAGGAGACGGCGTGCATATTCGCTGAGCATGGCGAGCCGGGCGACGACCGCAGCGGCACTCAAGCGACCGCGAACAGTCCGATGCCGAGCACCGCGGCCACGCAGGCCATGGTCACGAGGCGGCCAGCGGCGACTGAACGCACCCGCTGTAGATGGCTCCTGATCGAAAACCATCGCCCTCGTGCCAACGCGCAATGTCGCATGTGGGCAGACAGCGCGTCAAAGTCGCCGGTGATGAATTCGATTTGAGAACCGGCGAGCAATTGGGGGGGCGACATGGCGAAGATTCCTGTGGACGAACCTTGACCACCGCGCAATTGCGAGAGCTGTGAACGTGACTGTCAGGGTACTCTTAATTGCAGACTCTTGTGTCTTCTTTGTCTGGTTTCGACGTAGGAAGCTGCGCCTTGTTCAGCGAATTTGCTTGCGGGAGGTCCTGGATGCGCGCCTACGCGCCCGAACAAGCGGGCGTCTTCGCTTGTCTGCAGAAGACGCCCGCGGCCCCGTCACGCGTGGGGACCACGCGATGCCATGCTCGCTACCTCAAGTTGCGCTGCACTGATAGTTCGCGCCATCGTTGATGTCACCGCTACCCTTGTATTTTGGGTACGCCGGGTATTGGCAGAGCGGGCGCGAAAACAGCGTTGCTCCGGACGAATTCACCTTGGTCGCGGCTGGCGTGCCCGGGTCAGTACCCTTCTCCACCCAGGCCATGGTCGGCGTCAGCAAGTCGAAGGTGTCAGCGCCCGGTCCGCCTCCGCAGTGGTTCACACCAGCAGCAATGTAGAGCCGCGAATTGGCAGCAGCTGCGGCACCTGCCGACGAAGCCACGGGCTCCCATGTTCGGATCGTGTCCCTATGCGACAGCAATGCATCGTCGGAGCCGTGCCAAATCACTATCTTCTTGCCTGCCTTGAGGTAGTCGGAAAGGCCGCTTACCGATGCACTGAAGCCGTAGTAGCCATCAATCACGCCCGCGATGCTAGGGTAGTAGGTGTCTACGCTGAAGCCGGAAGGCGACCAATTCGCGTCGTTGAGGACAATGTTCCTCATATGGCCCACGCCGAGCGAAGCATAGGCCGGGCCCCATTGGGCCATGCTTCCGACGCCGAAGCCCGAGTAAATCGTTCTGCCGTCCACCAGCTTGAGGTCCGTCATGAGCGCCTTGACGGCGGAGGCTTCGTCGGCAGTCAGGCCTGCCGCAGCGGGGACGTCAGTCGTTGGATCGAATTGGCATGCTGACCAGTTCGAGACGATTCCGTCGGCCGCCCCGTCAAGTGCATCGCACTTGGCAACGGCGGCGGCATTGACCGCCGCGAGCTTGGTCGACGAGGGCATTGCAAGTGCCGATGCACGCGTCCACTGCTCGATCTGGCCAGGGAGATTTCGAGTTGGCGCGCCCGCGATAACAGCATCGAAATCCGAGCCGTACTTTGCCGCGGCGTTCAGCGCTCCTCGGCCCCCGTTCGAACAGCCTTGGTAGTACGAGTAGCTGGCTGTCTTCGCGTAGTACTTCTCCGCGACTGCCTTGCCGAATTTCGTAGCAACATTGATGGCGGTATGCGCATACAGCTGCACGACAGCAGAGTTATTCAGGAGTACGGCACCGCTCGGGTCGCGGTGGCCACCATTGTTCGCAGTGAGCACCGCGTGCTGCGACAAGGCGACGTTTGTTTTTCCCACGGGAGGAATGGAGCCATCGAACCCTCCTCCGCCCTGCTGAACAAACCGCCGCTGCCAGACATCGGGCAGACGGACCTCAATGTCGTGCTGCGTGCCAACCTGCGTTCCATTGACCTTGCAGTACGCTGGCAACGTTGCTGTGGCGGGAACGTTCACGGCGGCCGTAACTTGGACGTTCTCGATGGTTTGCCCCGCCAGCGTGTCGCACGAGATTGCTGGGGCGACGTCAGCGGTAGGTGATTCGCCACCTCCGGTGGGTCCGGGGGCGGTTCCACTCGAAGGTGCGCTACCGCTTGGTGTTCCAGCAATTGGCGGGAGAGCGTACCCGCCGCCGCCGCCGCATCCAGCAATGAGTGCGGCCGCTGCAACAAAGCAAGCCAAGGGCACTCGAAGCGAAGCAGGTTCCGAGGTTTGAACTGAAGGAATCATCACGTTTGTCTCCTGTGGGTTGTTGTGGGTGAAGCGATTCGGAGGCTTAGTCGAGCCTGATGGAATTTGCCTTGATGACCTTCCCCCAGCGCTCTCGCTCCGCTTCCACATAGGCGGTCATCTGTTGTGGTGTGCCAGGCATTCCTTCCAATGCGAGGGTTTGGAAGCGGGCCTTGACCGGTGTCGAGTTGAGCGCTTCCTGCAACGACTTGCTCAGCTTCGAAACCACCTCAGCGGAGGTGCCGGCTGGGACGACCAAACCTTGCCATGCATAGGCAGTGAAGTCCTTCACGCCTTGCTCGCTGAGAGTGGGAACGTGAGGCATCGTGGCCAACCGAGACGGGCTCGCGACGCCGAGTGCGCGCAGCTTCCCTGTGGCGATGTATTGCTGCACGCTCGCCGTATCGATGAAGCCGAATGGAATCTGCCCGCCCATCAAGTCCTGAACGGCAGGGGCGGCGCCTCGATATGGCGCGTGCTGCAAGCTCAAGCCGGTGCGCTCCCGAAAGAGCTCCGCTGCCAAGTGGTGGGGACTCCCGACTCCTGCCGATGCATACGCTACCGGTCCATTGGCCTTGGCCCATTCCAGAAACTCTGCAAGGTTCTTCGCCGGCACATTCGGACTGATCACCAGCAGCATGGGGAATCGTGCGAGCATGCCGACAGGTTGAAAGTCCTTCGCAGGGTCGTAGGGCAGCTTCGAAAACAACCACGGATTGACAGCCAAGGTCGCAAAATCCGCAGACAACAAGACGTGCCCGTAGTCCTTGGAATTCGCCACGTAGCCCGCGGCGATATTGGTTGCAGCGCCTGGCTTGTTGTTGATGACAATGGCCTGACCGAGCGACTTGCTCATGGCGTCGCCCACACTTCTTGCCACAACGTCCGAGCCGCCACCGGCAGCGTATCCAACAACCCACTCAATAGGCCGGCTATCCTGAGCGAACGCCGGAAGCGCAGGCATCGCGGCCGCGAGAAGCCCGGTTTGCAGCACGCTGCGACGTGAAAGTTTTATGCGGTTCATCTTGTCTCCGTTGGTAGTTTCAAATTAAGCGGGCTGGCCGCGAGCGGCGCGGAGCGCCTCGCAATGCACGGCGAGTGCACGCTGCAGGGCGGCGCTAAGCCAACCCGGGTCCGAAAGGCTGCCGCGTGCACAAACATGCTGGTCGGGACGCACGAGCAGGACTGAGCCTGGTTGCATCTCGTACCGCTTCGCCACCAGTCCTTGTGCGTCAATGAAATCTGCGTCGGCGACAGCAGAAGTTGCGGCTATTGCGAGCACCTTCAACTGACCCACTGCCCCTGCTGCGTCACGAAGTCTCGCCAGATTTGCGCTCTCGTCCCCGTCGGCGAAAGCGAGCGCGGTGAAGTCTGGCCCAAGGTGGCGCAGCAGCCAGGTCGACCTGCCATCAGGATGCCGAACTGGCGCATCACACGCCGGCGCACCAGGGACCATTCGTTCGCAAGCACCATCTGGCACCGGCGTATTCAAGGATGACTCGCGAAGTGTGGATGGGACCGAGAGACGCCCGCTGTTGACAAGCGAGCGCGCGAACGGGTGCTTCCGGGCGAGATCCAGCACCGCGTCACGGAAAAGCCGACTCACTTCGCTCTTGGGCGTGATGAAGTCGGTCGCTCTGGTCGAGTTGAGAATGTTCTCGTCGGCGGCGTACTCACGTTCCGCTGCATAACTATCCAACAGCGCATCCGGCGCCCGCCTCTGCAAGACAGCTGCAAGCTTCCAGGCCAGGTTCTCGGCATCCTGCACGCCGGAATTCGCGCCGCGCGCTCCGAAGGGCGACACACCATGCGCAGAGTCACCCGCGAAGAAGATGCGCCCATGCCTGAACTTTTCCATGCGCAGGCATGCGAAGGTATAGACGCTTGCCCACTCAAGCTCGAACTCGGCGTCCTTCAGCGAAGTGTGGGCGAGCATCTGCTTGACTCGAGGAACGACGTTCTCCGGCTTCTTCTCCACTTCGGGATCGGCGTCCCATCCCAGTTGGAAGTCAATGCGCCACACGCCGTCGGGCTGCATGTGAAGCAGCACGCTTTGATTGCGATGGAACGGAGGATCGAACCAGAACCATCGCTCGGCGGGCTGTTCCAGCTTCATCTTCACGTCGGCGATGAGAAACCGGTCGCGAAAAATTCGGCCCTTGCTCTCCTCGCCAATGAGTTGGCGAACCGAGGATCTGGATCCGTCGCACGCGACCAGATAGTCGGCTGCCAGTCGGTAAGGACCCTCTGGCGTATCGATGGTCAGCAGAACGTGGTCGGCTTGTTGCTCTACGTTTGACACCTTGTTGTGCCAACGAAGGTCGATGAGCGGCAGATGTGCGGCTCGTTCTGCCAAGTAGCCCTCGACGTAGTACTGCTGCAGGTTGATGAAGGCTGGTCTTTCGTGCCCGTCCTCTGGCAAGAGGTCGAACTCATAGATTTGCTCGGCCCCGAAGAAGACGCGGCCGAAGTTCCAAGACACGCCCTTGTCGACCATCCGGTCGCCACACCCGAGCCGATCGAAAATCTCAAGGGTGCGCTTGGCAAAGCAGATGGCACGTGAGCCCGTCGAAAGCCTGAAGTCGTTGTCGAGCAAGGCGACGGGCACGCCCCGCTGCGCCAGGTCAATCGCGAGGCTCAAGCCGACAGGCCCAGCGCCAACCACCACCACCGGCTTGCGTGCTGTTTTGGGAATGTCCTGGTCAGGAGACCGCTGAAAGTCGAATTCGAGGGCCTGAAAGTCCAATCCGCTTGTATCTGCATCAGGCAAGTCGGCGAACTTCATTCCTGGCCTCCGTTTGAGGCCGTCTTGCAGGTGGGCGCTTGTCTCATTGGGTCTGCCTTGGAGTAGCGGGCAGACGATACGGCTGGCCTGGAAATGAGACAACGCGATGACGCTCATGCCTAGAATGAGCGCGATTCATGCTGCATTGCGGCACGCTTGCCACCCATGGCCCCTACCGACTCAAGCCTCAAGCAACTTGACCTCAACCTTCTGGGGGTCCTCGACGCATTGCTGCGCGAACAGAGTGTCACCCGTGCGGCCGAATCACTTGGAACGACCCAGAGTGCTATCAGTCACTCGCTTGGCCGGCTTCGGTTCTTCTTCGACGACGCCCTTTTCGTGAAGTCGTCACGGGGGATGGTCGCCACGCGAAAGGCAGAGCTACTGCGACAGCCTGTCGTCGACATCATGGCCACCGTCCAGCAGCAAGTCTTGGCGGAAGCTGGCTTTCACCCAGCTCGCTCGCGCCGAGCATTCGTGTTTGCGATGACGGACGTCGGAGAGTTGGTGTTCCTTCCGCCCCTTCTTACCGAACTGCGGCAGGAGGCGCCTAACTGCACTGTGCGGACGGTGCAGGTGCCCATCGAACAAATTGAAGGTCTACTGGCCTCTGGCGAGGTGGACTTGGCCTTGGGCTCCATCAGGTCGGCCCCAGAAGGCCTCTACCGCCAGCGCCTCTTCCTCAATACGTTCGTCACCGTCGTAAGCTCCCGCAACACTTCGATCAGTGACAGCCTGACGATGGAGCAGTTCCAGCAGATGCCCCAGGTTGTGGTTTCCCTCGAAGGCAAGCTTGGCACTGCCTACGACAAGCTGGTTGAGGAGCAGGGCCTGGAGCGCAACGTCTTCCTGACGACGCCTCATTTTCTCGTTGTGCCACTACTGCTTGAACGGCATCCAGACCTCATCGCTACCGTTCCGATGGAACTTGCGAGCGCCTTCGCCAGGTACGGCACGCTGCGAATCGTAAAACCGCCGATTGAGCTTCCACAGTTCGCGTTGAGCCAGCACTGGCATCCCCGGTTTCACAACGACCCGGCGGTGTGTTGGTTGCGTGCCCTCGTGAAGCGAACGTTCGAGCACTACCGGGAACCCAACCTTGAACAACTTCCGAAGTAGCCATAAAAGCTTGGGAGGGCGAACTACTTGCGCCAGAATGCCCACCAAGGACCTGCACCTTTGTCTTTGGCGTGCAGGTCCGCCCCGAGCGTAGATTGGGCTCCGCTTCTTCGGCGCAGTTCGCGCTCGAGTTCATGAGCCCGACCATTCGCGTCTCGTTCTCCATGCAACGCGCGAGTCCGCCACTGTGTAGCCAGCGCGGCCAACTGGTCGTTGCTGAGATTCTCAAATTCGGACGGTGAATTCACGCGCTGCTCATCGCCACGCACGGCTGCTTCGGACCCATTGCCGGCGTTCATGTGCTTGTACTCTTCGAAACGTGATCCCTGCAACAGTTGCATGGGCCCGTCCGATGCTGACAGACTGGCCCAATGGTTGGCAACTGCCCTAAAGGGAAGTACCGATGCTGGCCTCGCACGGTGACAGTCGTTGCCTATTGCCGCTGGTTCCGGCACACCTCGAGCACGACGCCGCGCAGCCATCGATGCGCCGGATCCCGGTCGTGTCGGGGGTGCCACATCTGGGAGATCGTGATGTGCTCCGTGGGCATCGGCAGTTCGAAGGAGCGCAGCCCGGTGCTTGCCCTCAGGTGCTCGAAGTACGACGCGGGTATCAGCGCCACCATGTCGGTCGCGGCCGCAGTCGACAGCGCGGTGCCGAAGCTGGGCACGACGACCGCGACATTCCGCGTCAAGCCGGAAGCGGCCAGCGCGTCGTCCACGAAACCCGTGATCCGTCTTCCGCGCGATGTGACCACGTGGTCGCATGCGGCATATCGCTCAGGGGTGATTTCGCCTTGCGCCAGGAGCGGATGCGCCTGCCGCACCACGGCAACGAAGCGATCGCGGTAGAGCGCCTGAACGCGCACCTCGGGGCCGGACTCGCCGAGAACACCGACGTCGAGATCGATCAGTCCCTCCCGCAGCGGGCGCACGTCCTTGTCCGGCTTGGGCGCGAAGCGCAGGCGCACGCCTGGCGCTTCGCGGGCGGTGCGCGCGACGAGCAGATGCGCAAAGGCCTCGGTGAAGCCATCGTTGGCCCGCACCGTGAACATGCGCACGAGCGTGCCCAGGTTCAGCCCGGGGCCCTCCGGCCGCAGCACGGCACTGGCTTCTTCGACCAGTTCCTTGACGCGGTCGCGCAGGGCCAGCGCGCGGGGTGTGGGAACCATGGCCCGGCCGGCGCGCACCAGGAGTTCGTCGCCGGTCGCTTCACGCAACCGCGCCAGGGTGCGGCTCATGGCCGACTCGCTCAGGCCCAGGCGCTCGGCCGCTCGCGAGACGCTGGCCTCGGAGAGAAGGGCGTTCAACGCGATCAGAAGGTTGAGGTCGGTGTCGGCCGGCATGCGCCGAAGCTAGCACGGCTTGGGAGCGCAAGGGTGGCGCCGCATGCATCAACAAGATGCGCGCCACGCGCTGGTTGGGCCGACACCCTCGACCTATGCTGACTTGGCGCGATCGAGCGTGCCCAGATGGAATCTACGTATGTTGTCACCTGTCCTCGAACCAGACTCTCCCACCGTCGCCCGCCGCGCCGAATCCGCTGCGGCAAGCGAGCTGGACGGTCTGCCACTGCCCCAGCGCTGCGCGGCGGTCGCCGCGATCCTCGGTGCGGGCGTGCTCGTGGTGCTCGACGGCGCCATCGCCAACATCGCATTGCCGAGCATTGCCCAGCAAGTGGGGGCCGCGCCGGCCAACGCTGTCTGGATCGTCACCGCCTATCAGCTCGCGGTGGTGATGTTCCTGCTGCCCGCTTCGGCCATCGGCGAGAGCCTCGGCTATCGACGTGTGTTCGCTGGCGGTGTCGCGCTGTTCACCGCGGCTTCGGTGATGTGCGCGCTGGCGCCGTCATTGCCCTGGCTGCTGGCGGCAAGGTGCCTTCAGGGCCTGGGCGGTGCTGCCGTGATGCCGCTGGGCCTTGCGCTGTTGCGCTTCACCTATCCGCGCCGATTGCTGGGCCAGGCGATCGCATGGAACGCGCTGGCGGTGGCAGGCGCCTCGGCGGCGGGGCCGGCCGTCGGTGCCGCCATGCTGTCGGTCGCGAGCTGGCCGTGGCTCTTCGCCGTGAATCTGCCGATTGGCGCCCTGGTGCTGGTCGCCTGTGCCGGATTGCCGAACCCGCGAGGCACTGGCCGTCGCATCGACCTCGTGAGCATCGCCCTCAACGCGATCATGTTCGCCGCCGTGGTGCTGGGCAGCGATCGGCTGCCTTCGTCGCCGTGGTACGGCGCCGCGTTGCTCGCCGCGGCGGCCGGTTCGATGGTTCTGCTGGTTCGGCGCGAGAAGACCAAGACGGCGCCGCTCATCCCGCTCGATCTTCTGCGGGTGCGATCGTTTCGGCTTTCGATCGTTGCGTCTGTGTGCTGCTTTGCCGGGCAAATGATCGGCTACCTGGCGTTGCCCTTCTACTTCCAGCATGAGCTGGGCTTGAGCGCCATGGCGACCGGCGCCTTGATGACGCCGTGGCCTCTGGCAGTGATGGTGGCTGCGCCGTTGTCGGCGCGACTGGCCAAGCGAGTGCCGACGGCGTGGCTTTGCGCAGCCGGAGGTGCGTGCCTCGCGACCGGCCTCGCGTTGTGCGCCGTGTGGCCGCTTCACGGTGATCCTCGGCTGCCGTTGACCATCTTCACGAGCCTGGCAGGTCTCGGCTTTGGATTCTTCCAGACGCCCAACAACCAGAACATGCTGCTGGCTGCCCCGAAAGAGCGGAGCGGAGCGGCCGGAGGTGCCCAGGGAACCGCGCGGCTTACCGGATTGACGCTCGGCGGCCTATCGATGGGACTCTTGTTCGCGTTGCTGCCATCGGCCGGTGCTGTGCACTGGGGATTGACCCTCGCGGCATTGGCCGCGCTGGCTGGCGGAGTGGTCAGTTTGTTGAGAAGTTGTTCACTTCATAGCGCAGTTCCGCCATGCCAGCACCCATCTGTTGAACGGACACCAGGCGCAGGCTCGGGCTCAGCACTCTCCGCGGGAACAGGGGCTTGCCTTTGCCAAGAGTCGCCGAGCCAATCTGGATGATGAGTTCATCCAGCAGACCCGCGTCGTGGAATTGGCCGGCGAGGTCGCCACCTCCAACGATCCATATGTTCTTGCCGCCAGCGGCCGACTGCATTTCCGAGTGGATCGTTTGCACGTCGCCGCTGACGAACCGAATGTCTGCGCCGGCAATTGCCGGAAGATTGCGGCTGGAAAACACCCATGCCGGCTGGGTGTACGGCCACGGCGAGCCAGTCTCGGCAGCGACCGTTTCAGCATTGCGCACCATCCATTCATAAGTCGCAGAGCCCATTGCCAGGGCACCGACTTTCGAGATGAAGTCCGGATAGCTGGAGTTGTCCAGGCTCCCCAGCGGGAAAAGCCACTCGAGTGAGTCGTCCTCGGTCGCCAGGAATCCGTCAAGGCTTGTCGATGTGAAGTACTGGGTTTTCATGGGTATTCATGGGCTTTCTTTGAAATTCTGACGTTCGCAAGTGCGGTGACTCGCATTCCACCGCCCCCGGCATAATCGCGCCCTTTTTCCTCGGGGGCCAGGATGCAGTTCGAAATCGCGCAATCCACTCCAACAGCCGCCAGCATCGCGGTGCTGGTCCAGGAACACTACGCCCTGGGAAAGGTCGTCGAGAGCGAATTCCTGCGAAGAAGCTTCAATCAGGTCTACAGACTGGGCTTGGCCAGCGGACAACGTGTCGTGGCGCGACTCTGTGCCGAGCGTCCGCGAGGCGAGCCCAACGTCTTGTTCGAATCAGCCGCGTTGGACCATTGGGCACAGGTCGGATGCGCCGTAGCCCGTTGCTTGCCTACTGCCGATGGGCAAGTCGCCATGCAGGTGCCGTTGCCCGAGGGCCCTCGGGCGCTGATGCTCTTCGAGCATCTCGAGGGCGAGTTCACGGGCGAATCGGCCGAAGACATCCAAGCCTTCGCGCAGGGACTGGCCTCCTTGCACATCAGTGGGGAAAGCTATCAAGGGCCGCCGAGCGCCTATTGCCTTGACCTGGACTACCTGCTGTTGCGACCTCTCGAAGGCCTGCTGCGCGCGCCGACGATGACTGCCGAGCTGCGCCCACAGTTCGAGATGCTCGGGCATCGCCTGCACGATGAAATCTCGGCGCTGGGGGATCTCAGCCACGTGCTTTGCCATGGAGACGCGCACGGCAGCAACAACTTCATCGTGCTCGATGCAAAAGGCCAACGCAAGGCAGTGTTCTTTGACTTCGACGAGGCGGGGCCTGGTTTCCTGGCCTACGAGCTGGCGGTTTATCCGTGGAGCCTGTGTCCGCGCATCCCCGACGGCGTACTGAGCGAAAAGGCGAAGACGCAATGGCGGAACTTTATCTCTGCCTACCGCGATACAAACCCCGTCGCCGACGTTGACCTCTTCGCCATCGCTCGCTTCATGGCAGTGCGGCAGTTTTGGCTGCTCGGAGAGTACGCGGGCCGTATTCCCGTCTGGGGCTCTCAGGCAATTCCGACTGACTACCTGCGTCGACAGGTGACCATGTTGCGCAACTGGGAGTCTTTGGAGTTGCCGCTGTAGCTACGAATCCTCACAAAACTTTTTTTAACCGTCAAACCGTACTCGCCAGACCCTCCGCGCCATGTCAGGCCTGCGCCGCAGCGGATTGCGCTGAACTTGCGCTGCAATCTTCAATCCTCTGTGCACGGTCGAAAATCGATGCTCGATCCGCCACAATCGCCGTTCCTGCCCCCTGAAAACCCATGCAACCCAAGATCTTCTCCATTCTCCCGCTCGTCTTCGCAATCACCGCGGGCGCCCTGGTCCCCCATTCCGTGTCCTTCGCGGCCTCTCACGCCGCCAAGCCCGCAACCCACAAGAAGCCCGTCGCAGAAGCGCCTGCAGTGGCGCCAGCGGCGGGACAGACCGCCGTCGCCGGCGGGCCGCCGGCGCTCCCGGCCAAGGCGTGGCTGCTGATGGACTTCGACTCCGGCGAGGTGCTCGCCTCGTCCAACCCTGACGAGCCACTGCCGCCGGCATCGCTGACTAAGATGATGACGAGCTTCCTCGTCGAGCAGGCGATTCGCTCGGGCAAGCTCAAAAAGGACGATCTCGTGACCGTCAGCCAGAACGCCTGGTGCCGTGGCTCGAGCACAGAATCGTGCATGTACCTGCCGCTGAACAGCCAGGCGACGGTGGTCGACATCCTGCGCGGCATCATCATCCAGTCGGGCAACGATGCGTCCAAGGCCATTGCCGAGCATATGGCCGGCTCCGAAGAGGGCTTTGCCAAGCTCATGAACGCCGAAGCCCAGCGCCTCGGCATGACGCACACGCATTTCGTGAACGCCACCGGCCTTCCCGACCCGGATCACAAGGCCTCTGCGCGCGACCTCGCGATCCTGGCGCGCGCCATCATCCGCGACAGCGCCGATTTCTATCCGATGTACGCGGAGCGCGAGTTCAAGTTCAACGGTATCAAGCAGGGCAACCGCAATGCGTTGCTCTATACCGACCCGACCGTCGACGGACTGAAGACCGGCCACACGCAAGAGGCGGGCTACTGCCTCGTCACTTCGTCCAAGCGCAACGGGATGCGCCTGATCACGGTGATTCTCAACACCAACAGCGCGCAGGCACGTGCCGACGAGACGCGCGCGCTGCTCGGCTGGGGCTTCAGCAACTTCGAGAAGGCGACGCCCATTCAGCCGAACGCCGTCGTCGCGACGCCCAAGGTGAGCTTCGGCAAGGCCGACACCGTTGCCGCGGCTCTGGCCTCGCCCTGGACGGTGACTGTGCCGCGCGGCCAGCAGGTGCAAACCTCGGTGCAGATCAAGCCGGACCTGGAGGCTCCTGTGGCCAAGGGCGCAGTCATCGGCAAGGTGGTCGCGAACTCGAATGGCAAGCCGGTGGGCGAAGCGCCGCTGGTCGCGCAGGCCGATGTGGAACGCTCGGGCTTGATGCTGCGCTCGTGGCAGCACGTGACCAGGTTGTTCGGCAAATGAGCGATGCCGATGCGTGCTTCGCCCCAGTGGTCTGACGGCACTGTGGGCGAAGTCCGACACAGCTTGCGGGAAATCGAGGGGTAAACGTAGGTCATCCGCGGCCGATCAGCGGCCGCATTCGTTCAACGACAGCTCGTCTGAAGGAATCCGCGATGGCCCACCTACAACACCAGTCTTGTATCGACGCGTGCAACGCTTGCGCCGATGCGTGCGACCACTGCTCGACGGCCTGCCTGCAGGAGCCGGACGTCAAGGCCATGGCGCGTTGCATCGCGCTCGACATGGACTGCGCGGCCATTTGCAGGCTCTCGGCTGGCTATATGTCCCGCGGCAGTGATTTCGCCCGCCAACTGTGCCGCTTGTGCGCCGAGGTGTGCCAGGCGTGCGGCGATGAGTGCGCGAGGCATCCGCATGATCACTGCCAAGCCTGTGCAGCGGCCTGCCGGAAGTGCGCGGAAGAGTGCCGAAAGATGGCGGCCTGAACTGCGCCAAGGCGCTCCAAGACACTATCGTGTCAGCGAACGCCGCCACTGTGCAGCGCCCGGGTCCGATGGCCGGCTCAGCACTGTGTGCCGAAAGTGGGGTGTTCCAGACAGCAAAGGAGCAGCCATGAGCAAGGCCAGGAATCCCTCGGAGAGCACGGGCTCGCAGCACAACAAGACCGGTGCGCAGCCATCGACCCAGAAAAACGAAGGCCGGCGTACGACCGACAGCCGCAACGACCGCGAGACGCAAGCCGGAAGTTCCAACCAGTCCCAGCAGCGCAGGGGCAGGACGGGCGCTTGACGCCGGGCAGCCATGTCCACGAGCGCGGCACAGGCAGCGTCCGCAGTGCGTTCCGCAGCGGTGCCGATGGGCACTGAACACGACTGGAGCCCACTGCAGGCATGGATTGGCGATGCGCACTATGTTCTCCTGGGGGAAGCCTCGCACGGCACGTACGATTTCTATGCAGAGCGCGCACGAATCACGCGCCAGCTTCTGGCCTATGGCCAGTTCAACGCGGTGGCGATCGAAGGCGACTGGCCCGACGCCAACCGCGTGAATCGATTCGTGCGCGGTTTGGGCGGCGATGCGTCCGCCGTTGAAGCGCTGGGCGGATTCAAGCGCTTTCCGACATGGATGTGGCGCAACACGGTTGTGCAGGAATTCGTCGAATGGCTGCGCGACTTCAATAGCGCTCGTCCGGCCGATCTTCAGTGCGGCTTCTATGGCATGGACATGTACAGCCTCCATGCCTCCATGAACGCCGTCCTGCAATATCTCGACAACGCCCACCCAGAGCTCGCGCAAGCCACGCGTGAACGCTATGCCTGCTTCGATCGATTCGGCGAGGACAGCAACGTCTACGGAATGATGACCGGCCTGCGCGGACTGCCGGGATGCGAAGAGGAAGTCATCAAGACACTTGTCGAGCTGCGGCGGCAGGCGCGTGCCGCCGGCCCGTACGACGATGGCGAGGACGCGTTCGATGCCGAGCAAAACGCCCGTCTCGTGAAGAACGCCGAAGCCTACTACCGCTCGATGTACCTGAGCAATGTTTCGTCATGGAACCTGCGCGACCGGCACATGGTGGAGTCGCTCGACGCCATCGACACGCGCCTGAAGAAGGACGGCGTGCGCCCGCGCATCATCGTCTGGGCCCACAACTCGCACCTGGGTGATGCACGGGCTACCGAAATGGGCCGCCGGGGCGAACTCAATGTCGGCCAGCTCATGCGTGAACGACACGCCAGCGATGCAGTCCTCATCGGGTTCACGACGCACACGGGCACGGTCACGGCTGCGTCCGATTGGGGCGCGCCGACGGAGTTCAAGCGTGTGGTTCCGTCAAGGGAGGACAGCGTCGAACATGTGCTCCATTCGACGGGCCTGCCGCGCTTCTTCCTGCCATTGCGCGATGGCGGGCTCCACGCGGATGCCTTGCGCGAGCGACGGTTGGAACGCGCCATCGGCGTCATCTACCGCCCGGAAACCGAGCGCGCGAGCCATTACTTCCTGGCCGAGCCGGCGGACCAGTTCGACGCGATCGTGCACATCGACAGCACTCGGGCATTGCGTCCGCTCGATCACAGTGTCGAATGGCACTCCGCCGAAGTGCCGGAAACCTTCCCTTCCGGAAAGTAGCGACGCAAGCAGCACGGGAGAGGGCCGCTATGCTGGCGGCATGACCTCCAAGACGCTGCTCGTCGTCTATCACACCATGACTGGTGGCACCGAACAGATGGCGCAGGCCGCCGTCCAAGGTGCGCGCGATGAACCCGGCGTTCATGTGCGCTTGCTGCGCGCGCCCGACGCCGGCCCCGATGACGTGCTGGGCGCCGATGCCTATCTATTTGCGACACCGGAGAACCTGGCTTCCATGGCGGGGCTGATGAAGGACTTCTTCGATCGCTGCTACTACGCGGCGCTGGATCGCGTGAACGGCCGGCCTTATGCAGCGATGGTGTGCGCCGGCAGCGACGGCCAGAACGCTGTCCGGCAGATCGATCGCATCGCGACGGGCTGGCGGCTGCGCAGCGTCGCCCCGGCGTTGATCGTCTGCACTCACGCGCAGACACCCGAAGCCATTGCGCGGCCCAAGACGATCGGCGTCGAAGATCTCGCGCAATGCCGGGAGCTCGGGGCCGCTCTCGCGACCGGGCTGGCACTGGGCATTTACTGATCGTCGTCTACGGCAGGCTAGGCGCGACCGCGCTTGCCCGGTCTCTGTCGAGCCAGAGCCAGATTCGCGGTCGTCATCGCCGCGACCAGCGTGACCAGCCACGAGAAGTAGACCCACAGCAAGAACATCGGGAGAGCGGCGAAGGCTCCGTAGAGGGCCTTGTACGTAGGCACCTTGACGAGATACGCCGTGAAGCCCCGCTTGCCGAGCTCGAAGCCGATGCTGGCGATCAAGCCGCCCGCGAGCGCATCGCGCAGCCGGACCTCGGTGTTCGGGACGAGGTAGAACATGCTCGTCAGTGCAGCGACGCCGAGGACGAGCGGCCCCAGATCGAACACGAACGCGAGCGATCGTGGCAACACACCCAGCAGGCCCATGGAGGTGCCCAGCAGATATGAAGTCGCCCAAAGGCTCAGGCCCAGGACCGGCGGGCCGATCGCCAGCATCAGGAGGTACAGGCCGACTCGCTTGAAGAACGGCCGGTTCTTCTTGACCTTCCACATCTGGTTCAGCGCGTTCTCCACCGTCAACAGCATCGCGACCGCCGTGCCCAGCAGGAACAGCGAGCCGACCCACGTCAGGCTGCTGGCATTGCCGGCGAACTGGTTCAGGTATCTCAACACGGTGCGCGCGATGTCCGTGGGGAGCAGCCTGCTCAGCAACGACTCCTGGAGCGTATTCCTGAGGTGCTTGAAGATCGGGAAATGCGCGATGAGCGCGAAGCTGGCCGCGAGCAACGGCACGACCGAAAGCAAGGTGGTGAAGGTCAGGCTCCCGGCAACCTGAGGCAGGCGCTCGTTCCTTGCGCGCTGGATCGTCAAACGGGTCAGGGTGAACATGTATCGCTGAAGAGAAAGGTCGGGTGGCTTCGCGGGCAAGACTGCCGCGGCGGACGCCGATTGTCCGATGGTCCGATCTTGAGCGCCACGACCGTGCTGGCCGCGCGCTGGCCCTTACAGGTAGGTCGCGCCGGCTTCTTGCTCGAAGCGCCCCGGCGGTCCTTCCCAGACCACGCGCGCATGGTCGAGCACGTAGACGCGATCGGCATGCGGCAGGGCGAAGGTCACGTTCTGCTCTCCGAGCAACACACTGATCGACGTCGTGCTGCGCAGTCGTTCCAGGGCCTTCGACAACACTTCCAGGATCACCGGCGCGAGTCCCAGCGTCGGCTCATCGAGGATCAGCAACCGGGGCTTCATCATCAATGCCCGCGCAATGGCGAGCATCTGCTGCTCGCCGCCGCTCAAGGTGCGCGCCAACTGCGACTGTCGATCGCGCAGGATCGGGAACATCTCGAACATCCAGTCGAGACGCTCCGCGCGCTCGGCCTTGTCGAGCGTGTTGCCGCCGAGATCGAGGTTCTCGCGCACGCTCATGTCGCCGAAGAGTTCCCGCGTCTCCGGACAGTGGACGACGCCTCCGCGCGCGATCTCCGCGGCGGTGCGTCCTTGCAATGATTCGCCGGCCCACTTCACCGTGCCGGAATAGGGCACCAGCCCCGAGATCGCGTTGAAGAGCGTGGTTTTGCCGGCACCGTTCAAGCCCACCAACGAGACGAATTCGCCTTCGCGCACGTGCAGCGAAACGTCCTGCAGCGCGAGAGCCTTGCCGTACAGCACGCCGACGTTCTCCACCTGAAGGATCGGCGCGCGATCCGTGGAAACAGTCGACTCACGGCCCGTTCGCGTCAGCGCGCCGCCCAGGTAGACCCGGCGCACGGTCTCGTCTTTCATCACGTCGGCAGCGGCGCCTTCGGCGATTCGCTCGCCCAGGTACATCGCCAGCACGCGGTCCACCAGCGCCGACACGCCCTTGACGTTGTGATCCACCAGCAGGACCGCGCGGCCTTCATCGCGAAACTCGCGGATCAGCTCGGAAAAAGCAGCCACCTCGCGCGTCGTCAGTCCGGCAAAAGGCTCGTCGACCAGCACCAGCTTCGGATGCCGGGCGATCGCCTTGGCCAACTCCAGCCGCCGCAGGTCCGCGAAAGCGAGCGTGGGCGGCTTGCGATCGATGACCGCCGTGAGGCCGACGCGAGCGGCAATGGACCGCGCCTTGGCGTCGACCTCCGTGCCGGCGAACAACTGCGTCAGCCGATCGGGCAGCAGCGCGACCTTGATGTTTTCCAGCACCGTCTGGCGCTGCAGCGGGCGCGAATGCTGGAACACCAGTCCCACGCCCAGGCGCGCCACCTTGTGCGAGGCCAGTCCGCCGATCTCCACGCCATCGAGCTTGATCGAGCCAGCGGTCGGCTGTTCGACCCCCATGATGGTCTTCATCGCGGTCGACTTGCCCGAGCCATTGGGCCCGATGAGGCCGAGGATCTCGCCCGGCCGGATCGCAAAGGCGAGCTCCTTCACCGCGACGAGACCGCCGTACTGCTTGGTGAGGCCGGATACCTCCAGCATCGGCGCTGCTTCACGCTCACCCACGGCGCCTGCCTCCGTGCAGCATCCCGAGGAAGCCGTCGGGAAAGAACAGGATCACCAGCAACGCCATGACCGAGACGATCAGCGTCGCCAGCTCACCCAGCGGCCGCAGCAGTTCGCCCATGCCGATCAGGAAGATCGCGCCGATCGCCGCGCCGACCACCGTTCGCCGGCCACCGAGAACAGCCGCGATGATGATCTGCACGCCGACGGAGAGGTTGACGAAGGTGCCGACCGAAGCCGTGCCCATGTAGAAGACCATCAGCGCGCCTGCGAAGCCCGAGAAGAAAGCGCTGACGATGAAGGCCGCCAGCTTGTGCTTGGCCACGTTGAAGCCGAGCGCGCCGGCCTGCACTGCGTCTTGCCCACTCGCTTGGAGGATGAGCCCGGCCGGTGACCGTGAAAGGCCGAAGAGCACTGCGCCGCTGACCGCCATGAAGCCGAAGGCGATCCAGTAATTGGTCGTAGCGCTGATCGACATCACGTCAGGCACCGACAGCCCGATCTCACCGCCGGTCAATCCCGCGAAGACGACGACGAAGTTTTGCAGCATCAGCACGGCGACGAGCGTGGTGAGGCCGAAATACGGGCCCCGCAGGCGCAGTGCAGGCAGTGCGAGCACCACGCCGCCGAGGACAGCCATCGCGGCGCCGGCCAGCACGCACATCCAGATCGATATTTCCGGCGAGAGCCGCGCATCGAGGATGCCGGCCGTGTAGGCGCCCAGCCCAATAAGGAAGGTCGGCCCGAAGTTGACCTCGCCAGCGAAGCCGAACAGCAAATCCCAGGACATCGCGAACACTGCCGTATAGAACGCCACCGTGAGCAGGCCCAGCACATAGCCCGAGGCGAAGCCCGGAAGCACCGCGCCCACCGCGAGCACTGCGATCGCGATCCAGAAGAGCCGGGACGTGAAGACAGGGCGCATGGCTTTGGCTACCTCCGCCCGAACAGCCCCTGGGGCCGCACGTACATGACGATGATCAGCAGGATGAGCGACGGAATGGTTCGGTAGGCGGGCGAGATCATGTAGGCGGTCACGGTCTCCAGGTAGCCGACCACATAGGCGGCAATCAACGAGCCCGAGACGCTGCCGAGGCCTCCGAGCACCACGATCGAAAAGGCGCTCGCCGTCAGCGGACCGACGCTGTATGAACTCACGCCGAGGAACATGCCCAGCAGGATGCCGGCAATGCCAGCCAGCAGCCCATACACCAGCCACACCGTGAGATAGATGCTCGACAACTCGATGCCCAGCAGAGTGACCCCGCGCGCATTCATCGATGCGGCCAGCACTGCCTTGCCGCGCCGCGTCTTGTTGACCAGCAGCCAGAGCAGGCCGATGGCCAGCCAGCAGACGGCTGCCGTAAAGAACTCGTTGGTCGGCGTTCGCACACCCAGAAACGGCACCGTGCCTTCGACGATCGGCAGTACGGTCTTCGCGTTGTCTGTGAAGAGGTAGGCGACCGTTTCCTGCACGATGATTCCCCACAGCAGCGTCGCGGTGAGGATGAAGATTTCTTTCTCGGATTCAGCGATCTTGCGCGAGCGTTGAATGGGCCTCACCGTGACGAAGTAGGTCGCGAAAGCCAGCACGACGCCGACCGCGATGCCGATCAGTGCGGCCGCATAGTTGCCGACATGCAGCACGCTGGCCGCTGCCCAGGCGCCGACCGCGGCGGCAACCATGATGGCGCCGTGCGACAGGTTGAGTACGCCAGAGACGCCGAAGATCAGCGTGAAGCCCGTGGCACCCAGGGCGTAGAGCGCGCTGATGGCGAAGCCATCGACCAGGATCTGCCAGAAGATCATGCGCGTGCCACCGCCGGACCTTGCGGTGGGCGGCGCATGGCAGGCGCACGGCTGAGGACGAAGGCCAGGCCCACGCGATCAACTCGCCGGCAGCTTGACGAAGGCCGGGAACTTCATCTGGCCGTTGGCCAGGTTCTTCGGCCACATGTTGATCTGTTTGCCGTCCTGCCATTGCAGCATCAGGCCCGTGATGTAGCCGCTGCCGGTCTTCAGGCCATGCACGTGCGGATTGCCCTTGGGCAAGAAGGCGATGCGGCCGATGGTGCCGACGTAATCGGTGGCTTCCATCGCGGTCACGAGCTTGTCGCTGTCGGTCGACTTGGCGCGGCGTACCGCGTCGGCAATCATGTAGACCTCGTCATAGGCGGTGTAGCCGGAGTAGGCGGGCGAGTTGCCGTACTTCTTCTCGTAGGCGGCCACGAAGGGCAGCGTCTTCGGCGTCACGGGCACACCGGGACCGGACACCGCATTGAAGAGCACCCCGTCCGTCGCGCCGTTGGTGTCCGCCCAGAAGGTCGAATTGGTGGCTTGCGACGAGATCCCGAGCATCGGCAGCGGCACCTGCTGGCTCTTCCACTGCACCGTCGGCTGCGTGCCGACATGCGAGATGCCGGTGATGATGACGTCCGGCTTCTGCGCCTCGATCTTGTTGAAGATGGGCGTGAAGTCCGTCGTGTCGGGCGAGAAGCGGACATGGTCGAGAACCTTGAGTCCCACCTTGGGCAGGCAGGTTTCGTAGCCGGCGTCCAGCGGTGTCGTCCATGCGGCGTCTTCGCTCATGATGACCGCGGTCTTCATCTTGTGCGGCTCGACCAGCAGGTCCTTGGCGGCGTCGCAGACCAGGCCCGCGAGCGCGCTCGAAGTCAGATAGCCATGGAACGTGTACTTGTTGTGCTCGTAGTCCTTGGCGATGTTCTGCGTGATCACGTCGGACGCCGCGCCCGGCGTGATCATGAGCGTCTTGAGCCGCCCGGCCCAAGGCTCCAGCGCCAGCACGACTTCGGAAACATAGCTGGCGATGACGGCGTTGACCTTGTCTTCGCTGACTGCTCGCTGGAAGGCACGCACGGCCTCCGCCGATGAGGAGTGGTCGTCGTAGACGACGATCTCGACTTTGCGGCCGTCCACGCCGCCTTTGGCGTTGATCTCTTCGGCCGCGAGCTGGGCCGCCGGTGCAATCGAAGAGCCGGCAACAGCCTGCGCCTCCGCGATCACACCGATCTTGATCGGATCGGCGGCAAACGCCGCGCTGAACGTCGCCAGTGTGCCGCTCGCGATCATTGCAGCGGCGCCGACACGGCTGAGTCCACCAAGGAAGTACCTTTTCATGATGTCTCCTTATGTGTTTCGAGCCGACACAATCTTGCATATCGCTGGTTGATTGGCAAGCAGACGAGCTCGCGAAGGGACTCGATGATTACCCTCATGCCTCCGGCGCCGAAGCCACTTCAGCCCAGCGCAAGGGATCGACACCGCCTCTGTATGTAGGTTGGGTCCTACCGCACGCATCGGTTGTCGTACGTTACAGACGAAGTCGGCGTACGCAATAGTGGGCGGTTTCCCACAAAGACAGGCGCCGCCGGCGAAGCCCCGGGGGCGAGGGGATCCGTGTGCAGAGAGAGGACAAGAATGAATGCTCCAGAAACACTTTCGATCGCGGCTCCCCAGGAGGAATTCGAGCTGTTGCTCGACGCTCTCGCACGGCTGCGAATCGGAGACGCGAAGGTCCGCTTGCCCATGCACTGGACCGGCATCGCCGGCAAAGTCGCCGAGGTCTTCAACGACGTGGTCGAACAGAACGCGAATCTCGCCGCTGAACTCACCCGGCTGCGCAGAGTCGTCGGTCGCGAAGGCAAGCTCAAGCAGCGCGCGCTCCTGACGGAAAGCCGCGGCTTCTGGGGGCAGTCGGTCGAATGCGTCAATGCGCTGATCGACGATCTCGTCCACCCGACCACTGAGGTGGCGCGCGTCATCGGCGCCGTCGCGCAGGGCGATCTCTCCAAGAGCATGGCGCTCGAAGTCGAGGGCCGCGAACTGGAAGGCGAGTTCCTGCGCACCGCCAAGACCATCAACAAGATGGTCGAGCAGCTCGGCAACTTCTCGGCGGAAGTGACGCGGGTCGCGCGCGAGGTGGGCACCGAAGGCAAGCTCGGCGGGCAGGCCAAGGTGAAGGGCGTGGCGGGCACGTGGAAGGACCTCACCGACTCGGTCAACTCCATGGCCGGCAACCTGACCGATCAGGTGCGCAACATCGCCGACGTGACGACCGCGGTGGCAAAGGGCGACCTCTCGAAGAAGATCGATGTGGACGTGAAGGGCGAGTTCCTGACGCTGAAGAACACCATCAACACGATGGTCGATCAGCTTCGATCCTTCGCATCCGAAGTGACCCGCGTCGCGCGGGAGGTGGGCACCGAAGGCTCTCTGGGTGGGCAGGCGCGGGTCGAAGGTGTCTCGGGCACGTGGAAGGACCTGACCGACTCCGTCAACTCCATGGCGGGCAATCTGACCAGCCAGGTGCGCAACATCGCCGACGTGACGAAGGCCGTGGCTGCCGGCGACCTGTCGAAGAAGATCACCGTCGACGTCAAGGGCGAAATCTCGGAACTGAAGAACACCATCAACACGATGGTCGACCAGCTGCGTTCCTTCGCCGCCGAAGTGACCCGCGTGGCGCGCGAAGTGGGCACAGAAGGCAAGCTCGGCGGACAGGCCGACGTGCAGGGCGTCGCGGGCACGTGGAAGGATTTGACCGACTCGGTGAACTCGATGGCGGGCAATCTGACGAGCCAGGTGCGCAATATCGCCGACGTGACCAAGGCGGTCGCCGCGGGCGATCTGTCGAAGAAGATCACGGTCGACGTGAAGGGCGAAATCCTCGAACTGAAAGCGACCATCAACACGATGGTCGATCAGCTGCGCTCCTTCGCCGCCGAAGTGACGCGCGTGGCGCGCGAAGTGGGCACGGAAGGCAAGCTCGGTGGGCAAGCCGACGTGCAGGGTGTTGCGGGGACATGGAAGGACCTCACCGAGTCGGTCAACTTCATGGCCGGCAACCTGACCTCGCAAGTGCGCAACATCGCGGAAGTGACGACTGCGGTGGCCGCGGGCGACCTCTCGAAGAAGATCACCGTCGACGTGAAGGGCGAGATCTCGGAACTGAAGAACACCATCAATACGATGGTGGACCAGCTCTCGTCGTTCGCGGCGGAGGTGACGCGCGTCGCGCGCGAGGTCGGCACTGAAGGAAAGCTGGGTGGCCAGGCGGATGTGCAAGGCGTTGCCGGCACATGGAAGGACTTGACCGAATCGGTCAACTCGATGGCGGGCAATCTGACTTCGCAGGTGCGCAACATCGCGGAAGTCACGACCGCGGTGGCGGCGGGCGATCTGTCGAAGAAGATCACGGTGGATGTGAAGGGCGAGATCTCGGAGCTCAAGAACACCGTCAACACCATGGTCGACCAGCTCCGGTCGTTCGCCGCCGAAGTGACGCGCGTGGCGCTCGAAGTGGGCACCGAAGGCATCCTGGGTGGCCAGGCCGATGTGCAAGGCGTGGCGGGCACGTGGAAGGACCTGACCGATTCAGTGAACCTGATGGCGTCGAACCTGACTTCGCAGGTTCGCAACATCGCCGACGTGACGAAGGCTGTTGCGGCGGGCGACCTGTCGAAGAAGATCACCGTCGACGTGAAGGGCGAGATCCTGGAGCTCAAGGCGACCATCAACACAATGGTGGACCAGCTCTCGTCCTTTGCCGCCGAAGTGACGCGTGTGGCCCGGGAGGTGGGCACCGAAGGCCGGCTCGGCGGACAGGCGCAGGTGCGCGACGTGTCGGGCACGTGGAAGGACCTGACCGACAACGTGAACTTCATGGCCGGCAACCTGACGGGCCAGGTGCGCGGCATTGCAAAGGTGGTTACCGCCGTCGCCACGGGCGACTTGAAGCAGAAGCTCACCGTCGAAGCGAAGGGCGAGATCGCGGCGCTCGCAGAGACGATCAACAGCATGACGGACACGCTCGCGACCTTCGCGGACCAAGTGACTTCGGTCGCGCGCGAGGTTGGCGTGGAAGGCAAGCTGGGCGGCCAGGCCAAGGTCCCCGGTGCGGCCGGCACGTGGAAGGGGCTCACGGAGAACGTCAATCAGCTCGCGGCCAACCTCACGACACAGGTGCGTGCCATCGCCGAGGTGGCCACCGCGGTGACGCAGGGCGACCTGACCCGTTCGATCACCGTGAAGGCGCAGGGCGAAGTCGCGGCGCTCAAGGACACGATCAACGAGATGATCCGAAACCTGAAGGACACGACGCAGAAGAACACCGAGCAGGATTGGCTCAAGACCAATCTGGCGAAGTTCAGTCGAATGCTGCAGGGTCAGAAGGATCTGCTGACGGTCGGCCAGCTGATCCTGTCGGAACTGGCGCCGGTGGTCGGTGCGCAGCAGGCCGAGTTCTATGTGCTGACCGGTGGCCACGGCGCCGCCAGGCTCAAGCTCTTCGGCAGCTATGCGTCGGGCGGGCTGAATACGCACGGCAAGGAGATCGAGCTCGGGCAGGGTCTCGTGGGCCAGTGCGCCGTCGAGAAGTCGAAGATCTTGCTCACCAATGTGCCGAGCGGTGCATTCCGCGTTGCAACCGGCTTGAGCGAGAGCGCGGCCATGGACGTGATCGTGCTGCCGATCGTCTTCGAAGGCGAAGTGCGCGGCGTGATGGAGTTGGCTTCGCTGGAGCGGTTCAATCCTTCCCACCAGGCTTTCCTGGACCAGCTCACGGAATCGATCGGCATCGTGATCAACACGATCTCGGCCAACATGCGCACGGAGGACTTGCTCAAGCAGTCGCAGTCGCTCGCCGAAGAACTCCAGAGCCGTCAGCAGGAACTGCAACAGACCAATGAGGAGTTGCAGGAAAAGGCCCGCTTGCTGGTGCACCAGAACCAGGAGGTCGAGCGCAAGAACCGCGAAGTCGAACAAGCGCGCCAGGCGTTGGAAGAGAAGGCCGAGCAGCTGGCGTTGACGTCCAAGTACAAGTCCGAATTCCTGGCGAACATGTCGCACGAGCTGCGCACCCCGCTCAACAGCCTGCTGATCCTGTCGGACCAGCTCTGCAAGAACAGCGACGGCAATCTCACGGCCAAGCAGCTCGAATTCGCCAAGACCATCCACTTGTCGGGCAACGATTTGCTGATGCTGATCAACGACATCCTGGATCTGTCGAAGATCGAGTCCGGCACCGTGGCGGTCGAAGTGAGCGAACTGCGGTTGGACGACCTGGAGCGTTCCGTCGAACGCAGCTTCAGGCACGTGGCCGAAGCCAAGCACGTCGGCTTCGAGATCCGCGCACAGGATGTGTTGCCCGAGACCATCGTGACCGACGTGAAGCGGCTGCAGCAGATCCTGAAGAATCTGCTGTCGAATGCGTTCAAGTTCACCCATCGCGGCTCGGTCGTCTTGTCGGTCGCCACTGCGAGCTCCGGCTGGAGCGCGGGCAATGAGGAGCTCAATCGCGCCATCCGCGTCATCAAGTTCTCGGTGTCGGACACGGGCATCGGCATTTCAGCCGACAAGCAGCAGATCGTCTTCGAAGCCTTCCAGCAGGCGGACGGATCGACTTCGCGCAAATACGGCGGAACCGGCCTGGGCCTCGCCATCAGTCGGGAGCTCGCGCGGCTGCTGGGTGGCGAGATCGGCCTGATCAGCGCCCCGACCGAAGGCAGCACGTTCACGCTGTATCTGCCGCAGAGCTACAGCCCGTCGCGCAGCCTGCGTTCCGGCCGCAGCGCATTGCTCGAGCCGGGGCCGACACCCGCTGCCGAGCGGCGGCCTGCGTTGCAGCTCGTGCGTCCTTCCGTCCTAAGCGAGGCCATGGAGCCCAGCGAGGAACCGGCTCCGGCTGCCCTGAACGTGGCCGATGATGACCGCGACAACATCCTGCCCGGCGAGATGGTTCTGCTCATCGTGGAGAACGACCTCGCGTTCGCGAAGATGCTGCTCCAGGCGGGCCACAACTGCGGGTTCAAGGGCCTCGTGAGCCCGAGCGGCGCGGGCTCTCTGGCGCTGATTCGCGACTACCGCCCCGCACTCATCACGCTCGACATCCATCTGCCCGACATGCTGGGCTTGCGGATTCTCGACAGGCTCAAGGCCGACCTGGCGACGCGGCATATTCCGATCTGCGTGGTGTCGACGGATGATTCGCGCGAACGCGCGCTCGATTCAGGCGCCATCGCCTTCATCGCCAAGCCCTTGCAGTCGATCGACGAAGTGGAAGTCGCGCTGCGGCAGCTGCATGAATCGGTGCTCACGACGACCAAGCGCCTGGTGGTTGCGTTGCAGCCGTCGCCGGTGCGCGAGCAGTACATCTCCGCCATCCGGTGCGGCGACCTGCAGCCTGTGGTGGTCGAGACGGGCGAGGCGTTGCGCCAGGAGTTCGCGGCGGGACGCATGGACTGCCTCGTCACAGACGGCGCGCTGCCGGACTTCAGTTCGGATGATCTGGCCGAATACCTCGACAACAGATCGTCGCCGCGCCAGTTGCCGATCCTGCTGTATCGAACCTCCCCGGCGGCGCCGAAGCCTCCGTGGGACTACTTCCATCATGATGCGACGCTGCGCACGGCGGACTCTCTCGAACGGCTGATCGATGCGACGGCGTTCCTGCTGCATCGCGGCATCGCGTCCATGACCGACCAGGAGCGCGCAGCCGTCGAAGTGGCGAACGATACGTCGAAGATCCTGACCGGCAAGAAGGTCCTGATCGTCGACGACGACATCCGCAACATCTTCGCGCTCGCCACGGTGCTGGAAGAGCGGGGGATGGTCGTGGTGTCGGCCGAGAACGGACGCGATGCCATCCAGCTCGTGCAGGAGGACCCCGGAATCGATGCCGTGCTGATGGACATCATGATGCCGGAGATGGACGGCATGCAGACCATGCGCGAGCTGCGCAAGCTCCAGTGCGCAAGGCATTTGCCGCTCATCGCGGTGACGGCCAAGGCCATGAAGGGCGATCGCGAGAAGTGCATCGAGGCGGGTGCGTGGGACTATTTGTCCAAGCCCGTGGACACGGCGCACCTTTTCGTCGTGCTGAGAGGCTGGCTATGCAAATAGCCCAAGTCACTCAAATAGCCCAAATAGCCCTAATAGCCAATCGGGAGGACGCAATGCTGGACGAACGCTTCCCGGACCCCACGGACGAGAGGGCGGCGATCCTCATCGTCGATGACCTGCCCGAGAAGCTGCTCGTGTTCCATACGGTGCTCGAAGACCTCGGGCAGGAACTGGTTCAGGTCCAGTCCGGTGCTGCCGCGCTGCGTGAGGTCCTCAGGCGCGAGTTCGCGGTCATCCTGCTGGACGTGAACATGCCCGACATCGACGGCTTCGAGACCGCGACGCTCATCCGCAAGCACCCGCGTTCGATGCACACGCCGATCATCTTCGTGACTTCCTACGCGGACGAGTTGCAGACGGCGCGCGGTTATTCGCTCGGTGCCGTCGACTACATCCTCTCGCCGGTCGTGCCCGAGATGCTGCGCAGCAAGGTGGGCGTCTTCGTCTCGCTCTACCTCATGAACCGCCAGATCCGGCGGCAGGCGGACAGCCGCGCGGCGGTGCTCGCGGCCGAAGCGGCGCGGCGCGTTGCCGAGGAGAACGACAGGAGATCCGCTTTTCTCGCGAAGGCGAGCCGCGTGCTCAACGGCTCGTTGCAAGTCGATGCCGCCGCTCGCCAGTGCGCCGAACTGCTGGCATCGGAGCTCGGTACGCTGGGCCTCGTGCAACTCGTCGACGCCGACCTCGGCCCGCGCGAAGTGGTCGTTGCGGTCGCTGCCGGCGGCCAACTGCACGTTGAAGGCGGCCGGCAGGAGCGACTCGACCCGCGGGTTTGCGAACTGCTGGACGAAGTTCTCGAATCGCGCGGCGGCCGGGTCGTCAGTCAATGCGCCTTGCAAAAGCTCGGGCCCGGCGCCTTTGGATTGGATTCGAGCCTGCCTTGGACCGCGCCCGACCTGGCGGTCGCAATGCCCGTGTGCTTCGGTGACCGGGTGCTTGGCGCATTGCTGGTTCTCGCGCCCGCATCAGGCGGTGCCTGGGAGCCCCCGGTGCTTGCGGCGCTGCTGGAGGAAACCTCCGCGCGCGCGGCAAGCGCCTTCGAGAATGCGCGTCTGTTTCGCGTGCTGCAGCACGAGGCGATCGAACGCATGGCTGCGCAGGAGGCACTCCAGGCGTCCAATCAACGCAAGGATGAATTTCTCGCGATGATGTCGCACGAGCTTCGCAATCCGCTTGCGCCCATTCACATGGCGGTGGAGGTGGTGCGTCGCACCGCGGCCCCGCACCCGAAGGTCAACTGGGCGCTCGACATTGCCACCCGGCAGCTGCGCCAACTGACGCGCCTGATCGAGGAGCTGCTCGACGTGAGCCGCATCAGCCAGGGCAAGTTCGCGTTGAAGCGCGAACGCATCGATCTCAGGCAGGTGATCGCGCAAAGCGTGGAGACCGTCCATGGCCTTTTCGACAGCCATCGTCAGAAGCTCACCATCGACGTGCCGGCCGAGCCCGTGTGGCTGAACGGCGACTTCGCCCGGCTGACGCAGGTCTTCGCCAACCTGCTGCACAACGCATCCAAGTACAGCCCCGACGAGACCTCCGTGGTGCTGCATTGCAGGGCGGAGAAGAACGTGGCCGTCGTCTCGGTGCGCGATCACGGCATGGGCATCGACCCCGAACTGCTGCCGCGGATCTTCGAACTCTTCGAGCAGGGCAAGCGCGGCCTGGACCGCTCGCAGGGTGGACTGGGAGTCGGGCTGACACTGGCCCGCCGTCTCGCGCTGATGCACGGCGGCGACATCGACGTCTCCAGCGAGGGGCAGGACAAGGGCTCCGTCTTCACGGTGCGGCTGCCAGCGGTGCGGGCACCGGCGCCGGAAGCCATCGTCATTGAAACGACAACCGAGCCGGTGCCGTTCAAGCGGTTGGAGCGCATTCTGGTGGTGGACGACAACCGCGATGCGGCCGAGGTGGTCGCTGCCATTCTTCAACTGGACGGGCACCAGATTCGGGTCGCGTCCGACGGCGAGCGGGCGCTGATCGAAGCGCGCGAGTTTCGGCCCGCGGTGGCCATCGTGGATATCGGGCTGCCCTTGATCGACGGCTACGAGGTCGCGCGCCGACTTCGGACCTTGCCTGTCGGAGACGGCTTGCTGCTGATCGCGCTGACCGGCTACGGCCAGCACGACGATCGGCAGGCCGCCCGCGAGGCGGGGTTTGACCATCACTTCGTCAAGCCCGCCGATCCGGACGTCTTGCTCGCCTGCATCCACGAATGGCAGGCGATTCGGGGTGAGGCTGCCGCGCCCGGATTGTCCGGCGCGGCGGGCAGCGCCGAAGGCCTGCGCCTTGAATGAATCCGACTGGTCTGTACGCCCCGTCCGATTGCGCCTTGGTGCAAGACCCGGTAGTGTTTCTTGAGTCCCCTCTTGTTTTATGAAACAGCCTATCGAACGCGCCTCGGCTCCCACGAACTCATCCGACTTGCAAACGGTCAGCGACCGCGACTATCGCCTGATGGTTGATGCGCTGGCGGATTTCGCATTTTTCATGCTCGATGCGGAAGGCCACGTCCTCTCCTGGAACGAAGGGGCGCGGCTGTTGCACGGGTATGAGCGGGACGAGGTCATCGGGCGGCATTTCGGTTTTTTCTATCCGGCCGATC
Source organism: Variovorax sp. 01N429 (assembly GCF_056399425.1). NCBI lineage: Bacteria > Pseudomonadati > Pseudomonadota > Betaproteobacteria > Burkholderiales > Comamonadaceae > Variovorax > Variovorax sp. 01N429. Next base: position 81,177 of record NZ_JBFTRG010000009.1, read on the forward strand.
TGGTTGTGCGAAACCGGCCGCAGGTCGAATTGGCGGTGGCTCTCGAACACGGCCGCTTCGAAGACGAAGGCTGGCGAACCCGCAACGACGGCAGCCGCTTTCTTTCCAGCTTCGTCATCACGAAGGTGGTCGACGACGAGGGCGAGCTCCGCGGCTTTTCCCACGTCGCCCGTGACCTCACGGAGCACCGCCGGCAAGAGGACTTGCTGCGATCGAGCGAGGAACGCTTCCGGCTGCTGGTGGAGGGCGTGAAGGACTACGCGATCTTCATGCTGGACCCGGAAGGCCGGGTCATCAGCTGGAATCTCGGCGCGCAGGTCAACAAGGGCTACGCCGCGACCGAGATCATTGGCAAGCACTTCTCGATCTTCTATCCGGAAGAGGTGGTTGCCCGAGGATGGCCGGCCCAGGAACTCAAGATCGCGATGCGCGACGGCCGCCTCGAAGACGAAGGTTGGCGAATTCGCAAGGACGGCTCCCGCTTCTGGGCGAGCGTCGTCATCACGGCGCTGCATGATCCTTCGGGGCGGCACATCGGCTTCGCGAAGGTCACGCGAGACCTCACCGAACGGCGAAGGATCATCACGCTCGAAGACGAGGGAAAGCGTGTCACGAACTTCCTGGCGATGCTGGGCCATGAGCTTCGCAACCCGCTCGCGCCTATTTCCAATGCGATGGCGCTCCTGGCGAGGGAGAAGACGGAGTCCAGGCTGGTGGAGAAAACGCAGGATATCGTTTCGCGCCAGCTCAAGCAGTTGACGCGGCTCGTGGATGACCTGCTGGACGTCAGCCGAATCACCAGCGGCAAGATCCACCTGGAGGCGAAGCCGGTGCGGCTGCGCGATGCCCTCGACCAGGCTGCCGAAGCCGCGCGGCCGCTGTGCGAGGCGAAGTCGCAGGCATTCAAGGTGGACATGGGCGATTCCGACCCGTGGGTGATTGGCGACCACGCCCGCATCGTCCAGATCGTTTCCAACCTGCTCACCAACGCGGCGAAGTTCACGCCGCCGGATGGGCGCGTCGAATTGCGCCTCGCCGACCTCGGGAACTCGGTGGAAATCTCGGTGCGCGACGACGGCCCCGGCATCCTCGAGAAGGACCAGAAGCAGATCTTCGACCTGTTCGTGCAAGGGGAAGATGACCTGGCCCGCACCAAGGGCGGCCTCGGGCTGGGACTCAGCCTCGTGCAGCAACTGGTGACGCTTCAGGGCGGGGTCGTCAGCGCCTTCAGCAGCGGCAAGCCGGGCGAGGGGGCCGAATTCGTCGTGCAGTTTCCAAGCGTCGCTGCGCCGCACATTGCCGATGATGAGGATGATTCCGGAAAGCGAAGATCGCGGATATTGGTCGTCGACGACAACCGCGACGCCGCCGAGACGATGCACATGCTGCTCGAAGCCATCGGCTATGACGCGAGCCTGGCACACGACGGCAACCAGGCGCTCGAGTCAATCAAGACGCACTCGCCGGACGTCGTGTTGCTGGACATCGGCCTGCCGGGGCTCAGCGGCATCGAAGTCGCAAGGCGGGTCAAGACCGAGATCCTCAAGCAGCCGGCGTTGATCGCGGTGACCGGCTACGGGCAGGAGCGGGACCGCGAGGCGAGCTACGACGCGGGCTTCATCGCTCACCTCACCAAGCCTGTCGACATCGACAAGCTCACTGCATTGCTCCAGCGGGTTGCACCGCCCTGAATGCTGCGGAGCGTCAGGCCGGATCCATGCCGCGACGGCGCTTTGCTTCGGCGCTGTCAGGCGACACCAGGAACTCGAGCAGTGCTCGCGCCGCATCGGGCTGCGCCGCGCCGATGCTCAACGCGGCGGAGAAGATCGTGTTGATCTGAACTTCGGGCGGCAGCGGGCCGAGCAGGTCGATGCCTTGCACGCCGATGAGTTCGCTCATCTGCTGAAAGCCCAGTGCAGCCTCTCCGCGTGCCACGAGCGACCCGACCGCCACCCCCGGCGGCGCCTGCACCAATCGCCCTTGCAGCGCATCGGCGATGCCCCAGCGTTCGAACATCGCGACGAGTGCGACACCGCTCGGGCCAGTCGAGTAGCCGACCGTGGCCGCCCCTTCCACTGCGCGGCGCAGGGCCGCCTCGCTGGCGATGTCCGGCCGGGTGGCGCCCGCACGTACCGCCACACCCACGCCTGAGCGCACGAGGTCGACCTTGGTGGCCGGATCGATCTTGCCTTCGTCGCCCAGCTTGGCAATGGCATCCGAAGCGAGCGCTACGACGTCGAAGCTTTCACCGGCGCGGACGCGTCGCGCGGCGTCGACACCACCGACCGCCTCGAACGAAACGGGCATGCCGGTGCGCGTCGAATACATCGCCGCGAGCTCGTCCAGCAGGCCGCGCGTGGCCATCGAGCAGATTCCCTTGATCGGATGTTTCATGGTGGTGGAGTCGGACTGGGCCATGGCGCCGTGCATAGTGAGCATCGCCGCACCGCCGAGTGCCCAGAGGCAGGCTTGTCGGCGTGTGATTCCCGGATTCATGAAAGGCCCGCGCGCGTTCGTTCAATCGAGCTTGATGTTTGCTTCGCGGATGAGCTTGCCGTAGCGGGCGGCGTCGCTCTTGAGCAGCTTGTCGAAGTCTTCCGGCGAACCCGACAGCGTTGTGCCACCGGCCGCAGCGAGCTGGGCACGCACTTCCGGCGACTGGAGCGCCTTCTGCACCGTCTCATGAAGCTTGGCGAGGATCGGCTTGGGCAAGTCCGCCGGGGCGACAAAGCCGTACCAGACGCTGGCCTCGAAGCCGGGGTAGCCCGATTCGGCCACCGTCGGAACGCCGGGCAGCACCGATGAGCGCTCCGGGCTCATCACCGCGAGCACGCGCAAGGTGCCAGCCTTGGCGAGCGGCAAGACCTCCAGCGCATTCACCGCGACCACTTCGACGTGCCCGCCGAGCGTGTCCGTGAGCGCCTGCGCACCGCCTTTGTAGGGCACGTGGCGCATCGAGAGGCCGGCGGTGTGCTGGAACAGTTCGATCGCCAGGTGTGGCGTCGATCCGTTGCCGGGCGTCGCGACGGTGATGCTTCCGGGCTTGGCCTTGGCGGTGGCCACGAGTTGCTGCAGCGTCTTGATCTCCGAGGCCTCGCGCACGGCAAGCACCACCGGCACGCGCCCGACCATCGCCACTGGCGTCAGGTCGTGCTGGAGGTCGTAAGGCGCGGGCTGGAAGAGGGAAGGATTCACCGCCAGTGCGTTGGCCGCCAGCAGAAGCGTGTAGCCGTCGGGCGGGCTCGCGATGAGCGCCTTCACCGCGATGTTGGTGCCGGCGCCCGGCTTGTTCTCGACGATGACGGGCTGGCCGAGCGTCGCCGCCATCCGTTGGCCGACCGAACGCGCGATCGCATCCACCGCGCCGCCTGCACTGTAGCCGACGAGGATCTTGATCTGTTTCGAAGGAAATGCATCCGCGGCGGCCGCGCCGAAAGAGATGCAGAAGGCGAGCGATCCCGCGAGGGCAAGGAAGTGGCGTCGGCCGAAGAATTTCATGAGAGGGGTCCAGGTTTCGAGATTCGAGCCGTGGTCAGCGCGGGTCGGCCGCAGCGGCCTTGTCCCAGGCTTGCGGTGCGGCTTCCTTGCCGGCCACGGAATACAGCGCACCGGGCGCGTTGCGCGTCTGCTGGAAATCCTCCAGCGACTGGCCGCGCATTGCGGCGTAGATGTGCAGGTTCGACACGCCGATGACGGCGCCGAGCTTTTCGAGCATGAAGAAGATGACGCCGTAGTGGATGAGCCCACGCCAGTCGCGGCGGCGCACGAGGTCGCGTTCTTGTTCGGTCAGTGCAGCGGCTTCGAAGGCCGCTTCCTCGTCCGCCACGAAGCGCGCGCGATGGCCCGGGCGCGTCATCGCCTGCAGGAACTTGTTGAGCCGATAAGCCCGCACGCTGCTCTCCAGCGAGAACGGATAGGTGCCCTCCAGTGCCTCGACGCCTGCCAGTTGCGTCTCCATGTGCCGCCGATGCCGTTCGACTTCGCCCGCGATCGGCGGACTTGCAAGGTTTTCATAGATGGCCGTGGCAATGCCGGTCATCGAAGGCAGGTAGTAGCTCTGGTGCGTCTTGCGAATGTTGGACGACATGGCGCCCCGCATCACCAGCCACATGATCACTTCTGCGCCTTCGAGCCCACCCAGCGTAGCGAGTTCGGCCTGCGTCATCTCGGTGAGCCGTACCGGGTCGTTTTCGATGAGGTCGAGGAACTGCGCGTCCCACGCTGTGTTGTTGAAGCCGGCGCGCTCGCCGTGAACCTGATGCGACAGGCCGCCCGTTGCGACGATGGCCACCTTCAGGTCTTCGGGGTAGCTTTCGATCGCGCGCCGGAGGGCCTGGCCCAGCCGATAGCAGCGGCGAGCCGAAGGCACCGGCGACTGCAGCACGCCGACCTGCAACGGCACCACGGGAGTCGGCCATGAAGGCTTGTGAGGGCACAGGAGCGACATGGGCGAGAAAACGCCATGGTCGAGCGGCCGGTCCTGGAAGAAGGACATGTCGAATTCGTCCGCCACCAGCGAGTTGCCGATGTGCCGCGCCAGCGCCGGATGACCTGCGAGTGCGGGCAAGTCGCGCGGGCCGCCGCCTTCGTCCGCCACCTCGTGCCGTTCGCCCACGCCCAGCGCAAAGGCGGAGTAGTGGTCGAAGAAGAAGGAGCTGACGTGGTCGTTGTAGATGAAGAACAGCACATCCGGCTTCTGCTCGGTGAGCCATTGCTGCACGGGTGCGAACGCCTCGAAGATGGGCGCCCAGACGGGGTCCTGTTGCTTGTTCTTGTCGAAGGCAAAGCCGATGGTGGGCGTGTGCGAGCACGCGACGGCGCCAATGATGCGAGCCATGGTTTGTCTCCGATCAGTCGATGTAGCGCAGGCCGGCCTTGGCGAGCGGTTCGCGCATGGCGTACATGTCCAGGCCGAGTTCGCCTGCGGCAAAGCGTGCGCGCTTGCTGGTTTCGTTGGCTTCGCGCGCCTGGGCCGCGTCGGCCACCTGCTGCGCCATCGCCGCCGGCACGACGACCACGCCATCGATGTCTGCGACGATCACATCGCCGGGATGGACCAACGCGCCTGCGCACACCACCGGCACGTTGACCGAACCGAGCGTGGATTTGATGCACCCCTTGGCATGGATCGCGCGGCTGAATACCGGGAAGTTCATCTCGGTCAGGTCGCGCACGTCACGCACCCCGCCATCGATGATCAGGCCCCGGCAGCCGCGCGCCTTGAAGGAGGTCGCGAGCAGGTCGCCGAAGAAGCCGTCGGTGCTGTCCGCCGTGCACGCCGCCACGACCACGTCGCCCGGTTGGATCTGCTCGGCGGCCACGTGCATCATCCAGTTGTCGCCCGGCTGCAGCAGCACGGTGACAGCTGTGCCGCAGCAGCGCGCCTGCGGATAGATCGGCCGGATGCGCGGCTGCATGAGTCCGAGCCGCCCCATGGCCTCGTGCACTGTCGACACCCCTAAGCGCGACAGTTGCTCCACAGCCGCCGGGTCGGCGCGCTGGATGTTTCGATGGACGGTGCCCAGCGCCTGGAAGTGATTCACGGCATTCGCGGTCATGGTCAAAGCCCCTTGCTCTTGAGCGCCCGGTCCAGGCGTGGATACACCCTGCGTGCGTTGCCTTCGTAGATCTTGTGCCGCGTGGCGTCGTCGAGCGTCTGTGCGGCGTCGATGTAGCGGCGCGTGTCGTCGAAGTAGTGGCCTGTTTCCGGATCGATGCCGCGCACTGCGCCGATCATTTCGCTGGCGAAGAGGATGTTGTCGGCGGGGATCACCTTCGTGAGCAGGTCGATGCCCGGCTGGTGATAGACGCAGGTGTCGAAGAAGATGTTGTTCAGCAGGTGGTCCTTCAGCAGTGGCTTCTTCATCTCTTGGGCCAGGCCGCGGAACCGGCCCCAGTGATAGGGCACTGCGCCGCCGCCGTGCGGAATCACGAAGCGCAGGTCCGGAAAGTCCTTGAACAGATCGGACGTGAGGCATTGCATGAACGCCGTTGTATCGGCGTTCAGGTAGTGCGCGCCCGTGGTGTGAAAGCACGCATTGCAGCTCGTGCTGACATGCACCATAGCGGGGATGTCGTGCTCCACCATCTTTTCGTAGATCGGATACCAGTGGCGGTCGGAAAGCGGGGGAGAAGTCCAGTGCCCGCCCGATGGATCGGGGTTCAGGTTGACGCCCACGAAGCCGTACTGCGTGACGCATTTCTCCAACTCAGCGATGCAGGTTTTCGGATCGACGCCCGGCGACTGCGGCAGCATCGCCGCGCCGATGAAGTGATCGGGAAACAGTTCGCTCACCCGAAAGCAGAGCTCGTTGCAGATGGCGGCCCACGTGGACGACACCTCGAAGTCGCCGATGTGATGCGCCATGAAGCTCGCACGCGGCGAAAAGATGGTCAGGTCGCTGCCGCGCTCTTTCATGAGGCGCAACTGGTTGTTCTCGATTGACTCGCGAAGCTCGTCGTCGCTGATCTTGAGATCGGACGGGCGGGGCTTCAGCGATGGATCGGCAATGCCTGCGATCTGCTGGTTGCGCCAGCTCTCGAGCGCCTTGGGCGCGGTGGTGTAGTGGCCGTGGCAGTCGATGATCATGTTCAAGAGTATGGCGCTGGGCCTTGATCCAATGCGTGAGTTCGGGTTGAAGTGCCCTCAGAGTTTCTTATCGGACAGGGTTTCTGCGGGGATCGGAGATGCTGCCGAGCAGGAGTAAATTCACCCCAGTGAATCCTGCGCCTCCGAACCCGCAACATAAAGTTATCGACAGCACCCATGCCGGGGCGCTCGGCATCAACCTTCGGCACCTGCGCGCGTTCTCTGCCGTGGCCGCGGCCGGCAGCATCGCCGGCGCGGCCGAGGGGCTGTACCGGGTGCCGTCAGGGGTCACGCGGTCGATCCTCGAACTGGAGGCAGGACTCGGCAGGCCGCTGTTCGATCGCCGCGCGCGCGGCATGGCGCTCAACTCATATGGTGAACTGGTGCTGGCGCGGGCCCGCCGCATCGAGCGCGAATTCGAGGACGCGCGCGCCCAACTGGCTGCGCGTGGCGGCATTCCGCCGTCTGCCGACGTTCGCTCGCTGTTCACGTCGCTCCTGAACGGCCGACGGCTCGCGGTGGTCGCGAGCCTTGCGGAAAAGCGCAACATGCCCGCGGTGGCTCGCCAGTTTGGAATCACGCAACCGGCTGTCAGCGGCGCCTTGAAGGATCTCGAAGAGGGGCTCGGCGTTGCCTTGTTCGACCGCTCGGCGCGCGGGTTGTCGCCGACGCCGCCGGGCGAGATCGTTGCTTTCCATTTCAAGCGGGTGCTGGCGGAATTGCGGCACATCGGCCCCGACATCGCGGCCAGCGAAGGGACGCTGCAAGGCAACGTGGTCGTCGGCGCGCTGCCCCTCGGGCGTACCCAGGTCCTGCCGTTCTCGATCGCATCATTGCTCGCCCGCTATCCGAAACTGCACGTGGCGACAGTCGAAAGCCCCTATGACGTGTTGGCGGCATCGCTTCGCAGTGGTGACATCGACTTCATCCTCGGCGCGCTGCGCAGTGCCGAAGAGGCAAAGGATCTGCAACAGGAGGCGCTCTTCGAGGACCGCATTTCGGTGATCGCGCGTGCAGGGCATCCGCTCCAGCGCGCGAAGCGCATCGACTTCGACGATCTTCGCCAGGCGAGCTGGGTGCTGTCGCGGCCTGGGTCGCCGTCGCGCGAACTGCTGGAGCGCTTCTTCTCGGAGGCGCAACAGGCTCCCCCGGTGCCCGCCGTGGAAACAGGCGACCTCGCCGTGCTGCGCGGCCTGCTGCTCGAGAGCGACATGCTGACCGCGATTTCCGCCCACCAGTTGCGCTACGAAATACGCGACGCAAGCCTCGTGGTGCTCGACTTCCCTTTAAACCGGACGAGGCGCGAAATCGGGCTGACTCAGCGAATGGGCGCTTTCCCGTCGCCCGGCGCGCGGGCGTTGATGGAAGAAATCCGCGTCATGGTGGCAAAGTCGCCCGATTTCCGCGCGGGTGCTTGAAAGCCGTCGCTATCCAACCCATCGAGCGATTCCGTCGAGGATCTCGACGAGCACCGCCGCATCGTCGCGACCTGAACGCTTGAGCACATGGAACGAGTGGTCGGCCTGGTCGACGGTCATCAACGTGGCGCGCGAGCCCAGCGAGGTCACCACTGGACTTAGCAGATCAAGGTCCGCCAGCTTGTCGTTCGTGCCTTGGATGAAGAGCATCGGCACCTGAACCTTGGACAGATGATCCGCCCGCGAACTGGAAGGTTCACCGGCCGGATGCAGCGGAAAGCCTACGAAGATTAACCCTTCGACCTGCGGCAGAGGCTGGATCGCCTGAGCTTGCGAGGTCATCCGCGCGCCGAACGATTTGCCACCCGCGAAGAGCCGCAGCGGCCCGAACAGTTGCGCCGCATGCGCGACAGCCGCCCGAACCGCCGCATGCGCGGTCGGCGGCGTGTCGGTGCGCTTCTTGCCCAGTTCCATGTACGGAAACTGATAACGCAACGTGGCGATGTTGCGTTGCTCCAGGCCATCGGCAATGGCGGCCATGAACGGATGAGTCATCCCAGCGCCCGCGCCATGCGCGAAGACGTAACAAGAGCGGGGGTCGCTCGGCGCCTGCACGATGCCCGAGACGCTCGTGTCGTCGTTGATCCGGATGGTGAGCTTCTGCATTTCGCCGCCAATGTACTGCGAGCCGGCCGGCGACGGCACAAAATGCACCCAAGGAGCACCACCCCATGCGATCTCTCAACCTCAAGGGCGCCAAGGGCGCATCCACGATGCCCGTTCTCGGCCTCGGCACCTGGAACATGGGCGAATCCGCCGCAAGGCGCACCGCCGAAGTAGCCGCTGTCCGCACAGCCATCGACATGGGCTGCCGACTCATCGACACTGCGGAAATGTATGGCGAAGGCGGCGCCGAAGAAGTCGTCGGCCAGGCTGTGGCAGAGGCCCTGCGCGCTGGCGACGTCAAGCGCGAAGACCTGTTCATCGTCAGCAAGGTTTATCCCCACAACGCCAGCCGAAAGGGCACACCGGCAGCATGCGCCCGAAGCCTGCAGCGGCTCGGCCTGGACCACATCGACCTCTACCTGCTCCACTGGCGCGGCGAGCATCCGCTCGCACACACCCGCGACGCCATGCGCGCGCTCGTCGACCAGGGCCGCATCCGCCACTGGGGTGTCAGCAACTTCGACACCGACGACATGGAAGAGCTCGCCACGATCTCCGGCGGTGACCTCGACTGCGCAACCAACCAGGTCTATTTCTCAGTCGCCGAACGCGGCCCCGAATTCAACCTGCTCCCCTGGCTGCGCGACCGCGGCATCCCATTGATGGCCTACAGCCCCATCGATCAAGGTGCCCTGGCCACCGACACCGCCCTGGCCCAACTCGCGCAGGGCCTCAACGCCACCCCCGCCCAACTCGCACTGGCCTGGCTGCTCTCCCGCCAAGGCGTGGCCGTCATCCCCAAAGCAGTCAGCGAGTCCCACCAGCGCGAAAACCTCGCAGCCGCAGCCCTGAAACTGCCCCCCGAAGTCCTCACAGAAATCGACCACCTACACCCACCCCCCCAACGCAAGAAACCCCTGGCAATGATCTAAACAAAGGCCAGCGCAGCAAGGCCGGCGCAGCCAGGCCCCTTCGCGAAACACCGCGGAACCGGCTTTGCCGGGCCGCCGGTGTTGCCCCCGGTAGGGGGTAGGCGAAGCGACACGAAGTGCGCGAAGACTGGGGGCGAGCTTAGCTAGCCTGCTTCGGCTTGCTTGGCCGCCGCGATGATTGCCGATTCGTCGTGCTTCGCACCATTGAGGAACAGGTTCAAGAGCACCGCGCTCACGGACGCCAGCAGAATGCCCGACTCCACCAGCGAGTGAATCGCATGCGGCATCCACTGCTTGAAGTTGGGCGCAATCAGCGGAATCATGCCGATGCCGATCGACACCGCGACGATCATCGCGTTGTGGCGGTTGGTCTTGAAGTCCACTCCGGCAAGGATGCGGATGCCCGTGGCGGCCACCATCCCGAACATCACCAGCCCGGCTCCGCCGAGCACGACCGTCGGCAAGGACTCGACCAGCGCAGCCATCTTCGGCAGCAAGCCGAGCACGATCAAGATCACCCCGCCGGCCACGCAGACGAAGCGGCTCTTGATGCCGGTGACGGCCACGAGACCCACGTTCTGCGAAAAGCTGGTGTACGGGAAGGTGTTGAAGATGCCGCCAATGAGTGTGCCGAGGCCGTCCGTGCGCAAACCGCGCGCCAGGTCCTGCTGCGTGATCTTGCGGTCGGTCATCTCGCCGAGCGCCAGGAACATGCCGGTCGATTCAATCATCACCACCACCATGATCAGCGACATGGTGAGGATCAGGATCGGATCGAACTGCGGCATGCCGAAGTGAAAGGGCAGCACGATGTCGAACCAAGCCGCTTGGCCCACTTTCTCGAAAGTCATGAAGCCGAACAAAGCCGCGACAACCGCGCCGATCGTGATGCCGAGCAGCACCGAGATATTGGCAATGAAGCCGGTGGCGTACTTCACGATCAAGAGGATCGACACCAGCACCAGTGCTGCGATACCGAGGCCGCCGAGATCGGCATATCTCGGGTTGGGCATCGAAGGCACGATGGAGAGGCCCTTGGGCAGGGGCGGCACGGCGGAGCCAGGCGATGTCACGTCGGCCAGCCACTTCGCATAGACCGGATCGACCAGCGCCGGCGCCGTCGGGCCCACAGGGTTGCCGAAGATCCAGTTGATGCCCACGCGCATCAGGCTGATGCCGATGACGGCAATGATGGTGCCGGTCACCACAGGCGGAAAGAAGCGCAGCATGCGCGAGACCAGCGGCGCGATCAGTATCGAAACGATGCCGGCGCCGATGATGGAGCCGAAGAGCAGTTGCGCGCCGGCCTGTCCGGGGTTCGTGTTGGCCATGGAGACCATCGGCGCGACCGACGCGAAGGTCACGCCCATCATCACGGGCAGCTTGATGCCGAACCATTGCGTGGCACCCAGCGACTGGATGAGCGTCGCAACGCCGCAGCAGAAGAGGTCGGCCGAAATCAGCAACGCGACCTCTTGCGGACTGAGCTTGAGCGCACGTCCCACGATGAGCGGGACCGCGACGGCGCCGGCATACATCACGAGCACATGTTGCAGGCCCAGGGCGGTGAGTTTGCCCGCTGGCAGGCGCTGATCGACGGGGTGGATGGAAGTGGCGACAGCCGTCATTGCAGGGTCTCCTGGGGCGCGGGGGATGAAGATAGGACAGTTTCAGGAATCGTGCCGCGACTGCGGTTCACGGGTATGTACGCGAAACTGTATACAGTCTGACCGCCCATCCATATGGCGGAAAACCCGGGTTCCGACACACGGTCTTTTCCGGTGCCGCGCGCGGAGGTATCTTGCACGACCGCTGCTCTGCAGGAGCCCGCCATGCTCGAATCACTTCGTACCGATCCGACCTTCTATCCGTCGCCGCGCCTGGCGATGGAGGCCGAACCGGAGCGCATTGCCTACACCGCCTTGCTGTCGACCGATGCTTCGCGCCCTGATGCGCTGGCGGTCGTGGATGTCGATCCGGGCTCCGCCACGTACGGCACGGTGCTGCATCGGCTCGATATGCCGAACCGCGGCGATGAGTTTCATCACTTCGGCTGGAATGCCTGCAGTTCGGCGCTGGCGCCGATGTCGGGCCATGCCTTCCTGAAGCGGCGCTATCTCGTCATTCCGGGCATTCGATCGTCGCGCATCTATGTCGTCGATACGCAACCCGACCCGGCGCGGCCGACCATCAGCCATGTCATCGAACCCGAAGAGGTCATGCGCAAGACGGGATATTCACGCCCGCATACGGTGCATTGCGGCCCCGAGGGGCTCTACATCAGCACGCTCGGCGGGGCTGGACCGGACGGCACCGAAGGTCCGCCCGGCATCTTCCTGATGGACTGCGAGAGTTTCGAGGTGCTCGGCAAGTGGGAAATCGAGCGCGGGCCGCAGAAGCTGCACTATGACTTCTGGTGGAATCTGCCGCGCGACTACATGGTGTCCAGCGAATGGGGTCTGCCGCCGCAGTTCGAGAACGGCATCGTGCCCGAAGACTTGCTCGGCAATCGCTATGGGCACCAGCTTCACTTCTGGGATTTGCGCGCGCGCCGGCATGTGCAGAGCATCGATCTCGGCGCGAACCATCAGATGGCGCTGGAGATTCGGCCCGCGCACGATCCAACGCGCGAATATGGTTTTCTTGGCGTGGTGGTCGACACCACCAACCTCGAAGGGTCGATCTGGACGTGGTGGCGCGAAGGCGGCAAGTTCCACGCGAAGAAGACCGCCGTCGTTCCTCCAGAGCCGGCGGATGCTGCGCTCTTGCCCGACCTGCTGAAGGGCTTCGGCGCAGTGCCACCGTTGATCACGGACATCGATCTTTCAATGGACGACCGCTTTCTCTATGTCGCGTGCTGGGGTACCGGCGAAYTGCGGCAGTACGACGTGACCGATCCGATGAACCCGCGCCTGTCGGGCAGCGTGCGCATTGGCGGCGTTGCCAATTGCACGCCGCATCCGAATGGGTCGAGCTTCGGCGGCGGCCCACAAATGACCGAGATCAGCCGCGATGGCAAGCGCGTGTATTTCACCAACTCGCTCTACAGCCGATGGGACCAGCAGTTCTATCCCCACGGCATCCCCGGACGACAGGTGATGTGCCACGTCGGTGCGAACGGCGGCATCGAACTCGACAAGAAGTTCGTCGTCGACTTCGGCGCGGACTACGGCGCTCACCAGGTCCGGCTGCAGGGCGGCGACTGCTCCACGGATTCGTTCTGCTATCCGTCGGCGTGAAGTCGGCCGTTTCAGGTTTACCGTGAATTCCGCCGCCACCGCGTCCTTGTGGTTCGGCGTGGTGGCGTTCGGTATCTTCCACGGGCTGAACCCGGCGATGGGATGGCCGCTTGCAGTGGCGAACGGCCTGGGCGAAAAGCGCGACACGGCCGTCTTTGCGACCTGGTTGCCGTTGGGCACGGGCCATCTGCTGGCGATGGCGCTTGTGCTCGTGCCTTTCGCAGTGCTGACGTGGATGCTGCAGTGGGGCCAGCAGATCCGTCTTGGCGCCGGGCTGCTCGTGATGGCCTTCGGGCTGTCACGGCTGGTCTTGCGCCATCGCCATCGGTGGTTGGCGCGTATTCGGCCCTCCCAGGTGGTGCTGTGGTCCTTCCTGATGGCCACCGCGCATGGAGCTGCGTTGATGCTGTTGCCGATTCTGCTGGGGCTCTGCGAGTCGCCTGCCGCCGCGGGCAACGTGCAGTCCGCGCCGATCGATCAAGGGACGGCGATGGCGTTGATGCGCTCCAGCGTGGGGACGGCGGTCATGGTGTCGCTGGTTCACACTGCAGCGATGATCGGCGCGGGCCTGGGCGCCGCGTGGATCGTCTATCGCTATCTGGGGCTGCGGGCACTGCGGGCCAGCTGGCTCGATCTGGACGTGGCGTGGTCGCTCGGGCTCGTCGCGTCTGGCGCTGCGGGCGTGGCTACGGCATTGCTCCATCCTTGATCGCGCGGGTCAGGGGTTGAACGGGGGCGTTGCAGAATGGCCCGCATGAAACTCAAAAGTCTCGTTGCGGTTCTTGTCGTCCTGTTGGCGCTTGCGGCGTACTGGTATTGGTCGCCGTTCCTGGCTGTTCGCGAGCTCCAGAGCGCGGCGCAGAAAGGTGACGCGGAGACCTTCAATCGGCACGTCGATTACCCGAAAGTCAGGGAGAGCCTCAAAGGCCAGTTTTCTGCGCTGCTGGCCCGGAAGATGGGTGCGCAGAAGGATTCGGACAATCCGTTTGCCGCACTGGGGAGCCTCATCGGCCTTGGTGTCGTCAATCAACTGGTGGATGCGATGGTCCGGCCGGAGACGGTCATGGCGGCGATGAGCCACGGCAAGCTGGCCCAACCTGCACCCGGTCCTGCGCGGGCACCAGAGAGTGCCCCGGCTCCGCCGGCTGGAGGCGGCGCGCCGGAAAAAGCAGAAAGCAAGCCCAACTGGATCATCGACCGCGAAGGCGCGAACAAGATGACCGCCTATGCGGTGGATCCCGGCAAGCCCGACCAACCGAATGCCGAACGGCTCGGACTTGTGTTCGAGCGCAGTGGGTTTGTCGACTGGAAGCTCACTGAAATCAGGATGCCCATCGCGGTCGCCCAAAAGTAGGAGGAAGGCAGTTGTCTTCGGCTGCACAGGCCAATCCGTCCCGAAGCCGTCTGCGCGGCGGCTGGCGCATCGCAGCCGTCTTGCTTGCGGTTGTCGCCGTGTTGCTGGCCGCGGCGGCTTTCGCGCTCAGGCAGGCGTACCCGCCGGCGCGCATTTCGGCGATGCTCGCCGAGCAGATCAGCACTGCGACGGGGCGCGCTTTTCGCATCGACGGTGATCTGTCGATTCATCTGTTTCCGACCATTGCCGTGCGCGCGAACGATGTGGCGCTTGCCAATGCGGACTGGGGTTCGCAGCCCGACATGCTGCGGTTTCGCAAGGCGGCTTTCGAGATTTCGCTACGGGATCTGCTCGACCGGCGGATTCGCATCCTGAGCGTTGAAGTGGAAGACGCCGAGATCCTGCTCGAAGGCGACGGCGCCGGCCGCTACAACTGGCAATTCGCGCCGCATCCTCGCGATGGGGCAAAGGCTGCACCGTCATTGGAGATGGACCGCTTCCTGCTGTCAGGCGCCCACGTCACGTACCGCGATGCGCGCAAGGGGGCTTCGCGCGACGTCGAAGTAGCGATCGACTCCATCGGATTGCACGCCAACGGCGATCGGGATCAACTCTCGGGCGTCTTCAAGCTGGGCCCGCAAGAGTGGAAGGCGGAAGGCGAGGTCGGCCGTGTGGCGCGCATGCTCGCCGGGGCCGAGGACTGGCCGTTCGATATTGCCTTGAGCACCGATGGCGCGACAGTCTCTGCGGCAGGCAACTTGGGAACGGGTCCGCGTGCAGGGAGCCTGGAAGCCGCGCTGAAGCTTCAGGTGAGCGATGCAAAGGTATTGCGAAATATCTCGGCGGCGGCGAGTGCGCTGCCGATGCCTGTTGAAGCCACAGCGACGCTGCGGCGTGCGCCGGACGAGTGGCGCTTCGACGAACTGAAGCTGTCCATCGCGGGGCAGGCGCTGAACGGTCGCGTCACCCTGCAGACCCGTCCGCCCAGACCGCGCGTGGACGCGGAGTTGTCGTCCGCGGCGATCGATCTGAAGAAGTGGCTCACGGCCGAGCCTGCGGCAGCGGCAAAGACGCCCCGGGCGCCGCTGTTCGGCGACAAGCCGCTGTTCACCTTCGATGCCTTGCCGGAGATCCCGCTGCAGATCCAGGTCAAGGTCGATCGCCTGAATGTGCCCGGAATGCCCGGGGTGTCCGGACTGCAGGCCCGTTTGATATCAGACCAGGGCCGGCTGACGATCGAGCCTCTGTCTTTTGCTGCCGTCGGCGGCTCCGTGCATGGACGGGTCGGGCTCACGCTCCGAATGGGCGAGGCGCCGCGCACCGACTTGCAACTGACTGCGCGGTCGCTTTCCGTGGAGGACCTGGATGCCCAACGGGGCGGCAAGCATTTCAAGGGCGGGCGCGCGAACCTCGACCTCAAGCTGGGGATGACGGGTCGCACGCCAAGGAGTCTGGCGGGGACGTCCCATGGAGACGTGCAGTTGTCGGTGCGAGATGTCGGGTTGACCGGGCGCGCGGCAACGCTGGACCAGGACATCCTCGCGCGCCTGCTCGATACGCTGCTCCCCAAGCAGGCATCCAGCAAGGACCTGGTCGTGCAGTGCCTCGTCGCACGGCTCCCGCTGCGCAACGGCGTGGCGGCGATCGACCGATCGATCGTCATGGAAACCCCGCAGATCGCTGTCGCTGCAAGCGGCGAGATCAACCTGGCGAAGCAGACGATCCAGTTGGCTTTCTTGCCGAGGGTGAAGAAGGGGCTGGATCTCAACCCGGGGAGCCTGGTTCAGCTGCTGTTGCTGAAGGGCTCGCTCGAAAACCCCGAGTTCACCATCGACCCGAAAGGCACCGTACGTCAGGCAGCGACGTTCGGCGTTGCGGCGGCGACCGGCGGGATTTCGCTGCTGGCGCCAGCGCTCTTCGGTCACGCGGGCACTGCCAAGGATTGCGGCTTGCCGTCGTCAACAGGCGGACAGGGCACCAAGTCCAAGCCGCAGCAAGAGGGAGGTGGGCGCAAGTTCAAGGCGCCTCATCCCTTCGGACTGATCGGGCGCTGAGTGGTTACCGTGACGCTTTTGCAAAAGTAAGAAGAAAGTTAAGGAAATATCTTGTTACCTTGAGAATCACTAGGCACAATGTATTACATGCATTCGCAACACCCCTCCAAACCGCAATGGACCACCGCTGGTCTGCTCGGCCTGTTGCGCTCGACCCTGCCTCCTGCAGACAGGAGGCGGGCGCTGACCGCGTCGCAGGATGCCTGCCCCCCGCCGGCGCCGCTCAGCAACCGCCAGCTCATCGACATCGCCGACGAATGGCGTGACCGAACCTGCGAAGGCGACGCCGGCGCCGAATCCGTGGCGCAGGCGCTCGAACTGGTGGCAATGAACCGCGCCGCCGGAAAGCAGAAACGGATTCAGGAAATGGGCAAGCGCCTGTCAGACCTGATGAGGTTGTCTTGAGTTGTCTGCAACCTCGCCGCGTCCTGCGGCGCCTTGCCCGCAAGGGCCGAATGCGTTGCCCGGCGGTGCAGACGGGGCACCGGCATCTTCAACCTACTTTCAACGCCATGAAAACCCAGACCGAAGCGATTCGTGAAGGCTACAACGTCGACTTGTCGGGCCCAGGCAGGCCCTTGGGCGCGCGCGGCAAGTACCCGGAGTTCGAGGTGATCCCTCTGCTGACCGACATGGAAGCGGAGTTGCTCAACACGCTCGGCCTCATCCGCAAGCTGCTGACCGAAGGCACGCCGACCAAGGACGCCCAGGAAGGAGTGGTTCTCGCGATCGACAGCCTTCTGTCCGTCGCCCGTGCCTGATTCGAACTGTCGAGGAGTGAAAAGATGAACAGCTACCAGACCGCTTCCCAGGCAACCGGCGTTGCGCGCACTCTCAGCAAGACCTCTGCCTGCACGATCGTCGTGTATCAGGCCGGTGCCGGCAAATACGTCACGGCCCGCCCGACGGACTCCGTCAGCGGCCTCGTGATCGGCATCTATCGCAACGGCTATCTGCTGCCGAGCGGCCAACGCGCTGCCTGAGCAGCGACGCAGGCCTTCGACCAAGCCGCTCGCCATAGCGGCTCGATTCAGCCTCAGGCGAGCAGGTCGCTCAAGGTCCGCGCAATCACCTTGGTTGCGCGTCGCAAGTCTTCAAGTACCACCCGCTCGTCGTTGCGCTTGGCGTGCGATTCGAGGACGGTGCGCGGGCCGGCGCCGTAGATCACGCCCGGAATGCCGGCTTCACCGTACAGCCGTACATCGGTGTAGAGCGGCGTTCCCATCGCCTTGATCGGCTCCCCGAAAATCGCCTCGCC
The DNA here is from genome assembly GCF_056399425.1 of Variovorax sp. 01N429. Classification (NCBI taxonomy): domain Bacteria; kingdom Pseudomonadati; phylum Pseudomonadota; class Betaproteobacteria; order Burkholderiales; family Comamonadaceae; genus Variovorax; species Variovorax sp. 01N429. The sequence continues at coordinate 98,687 of NZ_JBFTRG010000009.1, forward strand.
GTGCTTCTGGATCGCGTCCACCAGCGGCTTGTTGCCTGGCATCGGCTTCATCGAATTGGCCAGGAGCAGTCGCTTGATGTCGACGCTGATGCCCGGCATCTGCGCCGCGCTGTCGGTGATCACCTTGCGGATGGTGGCTTCGACTTCGACGGGGTTCTCCTCGGGGATCATGCGGCGGTCGAGCTTGAACACCACCTTGCCGGGGACCACGTTGGTGTTGGTGCCACCTTCGATACGGCCGACGTTGAGGTACGGATGCGTGATGCCTTCGACCCTCGAAGTCACTTGCTGATAGAGCGTGTTCTGCGCATAGAGCGCATTGAGGATGTGCACCGCGCCCCCTAGTGCGTCGACGCCGGTGGTCGGGATGGCGGCATGCGCCATCTTGCCGTGTACGGTGACTTCCATCTGCAGGCAGCCGTTGTGCGCGGTGACCACTTCATAGCTGAATCCGGCGGCGATCATCAAGTCAGGCTTGGTCAGCCCCTGCTTGAGCAACCAGCCGGGGCCGAGGATGCCGCCGAACTCCTCGTCATATGTGAAGTGCAGTTCGACGCTGCCTCGGGTCGGCTTGGCGACGGCTTCGAGCGCGCGCAGCGCAAAGGTGAAGCTCGCGAAATCGCTCTTGCTCACTGCCGCGGCACGGCCATAGAGGCTGCCGTTGTCGATTTCGCCGCCATAGGGGTCGTGTGTCCATCCTTCGCCGGGCGGGACCACATCGCCGTGGGCGTTCAGTGCCACCGTGATGCCGCCACCGCCAGCATTGCCGTACTTGCGTCGCACGATCAGGTTGGTGATCGATTCGAGACCGTAGTCCTTCACCTCCTGCGCTGGCACTGCGTGCTTTTCAGCCTCGAAGCCGAAGGCCTGGATCAGCTCCGCGGTTCTGTCTGCGTGCGGCGCGTTGTTGCCGGGCGGCGTGTCGGTGGGCACGCGCACGAGTTCCTGCAGAAAGCGCACTTCCTCGTCGAAGTGCGCGTCGATCCAGGCGTCGAGTTTGTTGTAGTCGGTCATGATGTTCAGGTGGCTTGTGCGGTGGCGAGGTCATCGAGCAGCAGCTGAAAGGCTTGCACCGCCAGCTGGATGTCGTCGTTGGTGCTCGATTCGAGCGGGTTGTGGCTGATGCCCGAATTGATGCCGCGCACGAAGAGCATGGCCTGCGGCATGACCTCGTGCAGCTTCATCGCATCATGGCCCGCGCCGCTGGGCATGCGAAAGAGCGGCACGCCCAATGCGTCCACGGCCTTTTCCCAGCGCTTCTGCCACTCGGGGGCGCTCGGCGCCGCTGCGGCGCGCATGGTCTCCTCGAGCGTGTGGCGCACGCCGCGGCGCTCGCAGATTTCCTTCAGCGCATTCAGCACGTCTTCGGCCAATGCGTCGCGCTGCGCGTTGTTCGGCGCACGCAGGTCCAGACTGAACTTGCAACGGCCCGGTACCACGTTGATGGAGCCGTTCGGCACTTCGAGCATTCCGACGGTTGCGACAGAATCGCCATCCTTTGCCGCCCGCTTTTCCGCGAACAGTATGAGTTCCGCCACCGCCGCAGCAGCATCGCGCCGGCGGTCCATGGGTGTCGTGCCGGCGTGGCTCGCCATGCCGATCACCTCGCCGACATAGCGCACACTGCCGTTGATCGAGGTGACGATACCCAGTGGCAGATCCAGTTCGGTCAGCACGGGGCCTTGCTCGATGTGCACTTCGACGAAACCGAGGTACTTCGACGGATCGCGCTGGATCTTCAGGATGTCCTCGTCCTTAAGCCCGGCATGCTGGCGCGCTTCGCGCATGGTGATGCCGTCGGCGTCCTTCTGGTCGAGCCAGCTCGGATCGAAATGCCCGATCAGCGCACCAGAACCGAGAAAGGTCGCCTTGTAGCGCTGGCCTTCTTCTTCGGCAAACCCGACCACTTCGAAGCCGAAGGGCAGCCGGCGGTTCTGGCGCTTGAGTTCGCGAACGCAGGCCATGGGCACGAAGATGCCGAGCCGGCCGTCGTACTTGCCCCCGTTGCGAACGGTGTCGTAGTGGGAGCCGGTCAGCAGGGTCTTGGCGCCGGGTGTGCTGCCTTCGTAGCGGCCGACCACATTGCCGACCGCATCGATGTTCACGCTGTCGAAGCCGGCATCGCGCATGTTCTGCGCGATCTGCTGCGCGCAGGCGCGGTGCGCATCGGTGAGATAGGTGACGGTGAGTTGTCCCTTTTCCGCATAGCCGGGATCGGTGTGTACCGCGAGCTTTTCATGCCAGTCCCACACGTCATTGCCCAATGTGGGTTCGACGCCGAATTTATCGTCGAGCCGGATCTCGGCGATGCGATGGATGTTGCGCAGCGCCTCGCCGATTTCGAAGTCGGGATGGTGATGCAGCCGGCGCTCGAAGGTGTCGATGATTTCCCGCTTGAGAAGGCCGGTGCCGCGCGGCCCGCGCACGGCAAGGATGAACGGAAAACCGAATTTGGCGTTGTAGTCGGCATTGAGCTGCTGGATCTTGGCGAACTCTTCAGGCGTGCAGTTGGTGAGGCCCGCCTTGTTCTGCTCGTTCGTCGATTCAGCGGTGAGGCTCTTGCTGACCATCGCCTTGCCGGCGAGTTCAGGGTGGGCACGGATGAGGCCCAGTTGTTCGTCGCGCGATGCCGCGGTGACGACTTGGACCAACGCATGTTTCAGGTGCGCCAGCGAACGAAAGGGGCGCGCCTTGGCTGCGCGTTCGGCAATCCATGGCGAGTGCTCGTAGACGCCGTCGAGCAGCGAAACCAACGCTTCGGTGGATGCGGCATTGAGCTGGTCAATGGTGAGAGTGCCGAGAGTTGCGGGTGCGGTGGTGGCCATGGAATCAGTCTCCGTTCGTGGCGACATAGGGATGCGTCGCCTTCCAGTGCCGCGCGATGTCGAGTCGGCGGCACACCCAGACGCGGTCGTGCGCAGCGATGTGGTCGAGAAAGCGTTGCAGCGCGGTAATGCGGCCGGGTCGTCCGAGCAGGCGGCAGTGCATGCCGATGCTCATCATCTTCGGTGCCTCGTCGCCTTCGGCATACAGCGCGTCGAAGCTGTCCTTCATGTATTGGAAGAACGGGTCGGCGTGCGAGTAGCCCTGCGGCAGTGCAAAGCGCATGTCATTGCAATCGAGCGTGTAAGGCACGATCAGCTGGGGCACGACATTGCCATCGGTCTTGCGCACCTTCATCCAGAAAGGGAGATCGTCGCCGTAGTAGTCGCTGTCGTACTCGAAGCCGCCGTAGTCGGCCACCAGACGGCGGGTGCGCGGGCTGTCGCGGCCCGTATACCAGCCGAGCGCACGCTCGCCGGTGAGCTGTTCGATGGCCTGCATGCCCAGGCGCATGTGCTCGCGCTCGGTCGCTTCGTCCAGGCCCTGGTAGTGAATCCAGCGCCAGCCGTGGCAGGCGATCTCGTGGCCCAGTTCCTTGAAGGCAACGGCCAGTTCGGGATAGCGCTCCAGGGCCATGCCGACGCCGAAGACCGTCAGCGGCAAGCTTCGCTTCTCGAATTCGCGCAGGATGCGCCACACGCCGGCGCGCGAACCGTACTCGTAGATGCCTTCCATGCTGATGTGGCGGTCCGGAAAGCTCGCGGGATTGAACATCTCCGAGAGGAATTGCTCGGAGCCCGCGTCGCCATGCAGCACGCAGTTCTCGCCGCCTTCTTCATAGTTCAGCACGAACTGCACGGCAATGCGCGCGTTGCCGGGCCATTGCGCATGCGGCGGATTGCGGCCGTAGCCGACGAGATCGCGCGGATAGGGCAGGGTGGTGTCGTAAATCATTGCTCGCCCCCAGGTTGCCCGCACTTCGTGTCGGGCGCCCACCCCCTGCCGGGGGCGCCGCCGATGGCCCGGCGAAGCCGGTTCCATGGCTGCCTCTGAACGGGCGCGCTTCGCGCAGCCGGCACAGCCAGGCTCGTTGGTGAAACACGAACTGAGCAAGCAACGGGGGTGTTTTTCATGCCAATGCTAGGCTGATGTCGTGGGTGGGGACCTTGCGGTCAAAGGTGAGGTTGGCTTCGACGTGCTCGAGGTGTTCGGTCATCAGGCGCACGGCGCGTTCTTCGTCCTTGGCGGCCAGCGCCTTCACGATGTCGGCGTGCTCGTCGTTCGAATGCTCGGCCGCGCTCGCGCTTTGGTACATGAGCGTGATCAGCGCGCAGCGCGAGATCAGTTCGCCGAGGATCTGCGCCAACACCGCGTTGCCCATGAGTTCGGCCATGCGAACGTGAAAATCGCCGAGCAGTTCGGTGCGGCCGGAAATATCCTCGCCGGAAACTGCGGCCTTTTCGAGCGCCACGTGCTCCTTGAGCGCCTTGATCTTGGCCGGCGTCACGCTGCGGACGAAGGCGCGCGTCATTTCCGCTTCGAGCATGCGGCGCACTGCGAACACCTGCTTGGCCTCGTCGACCTCGGGTGCGGCGACGAATGCGCCGCGCGCCGGTTCGAGGCGGATCAGCTTGTTCTGCGAAAGCTGAAAGAGCGCCTGGCGCACCAGCGTCCGCGACACGCCGAAGTGGTCCGCCAGCTTCTGTTCGGCGAGCTTGCTGCCGGGTTGAAGCCGGTGTTCCACAATGGCCTTGGTGAGTGCGTCGACGATGGCGCGGGTCGTGGTCGAGTCCATGTTTTTCATGATAGACCCAAAGCCAGGAACTGTATACACTTTTGTCGACCGCAGTTTCCCCAATGCACTAAGGAGCACATCCATGGGCCTGAGCACCCACGTACTGGACACGATGCACGGCACGCCGGCCGCCGGCATGGAGGTCGCCTTGTTCACCACCGACGGCACTGGCGAAGACGCGCGTGCCACGCTCGTCAGGCGCTTCACGCTGAATGCCGATGGGCGCAGCGATGGCCCGCTCTACGACAACAACTCGTTGAGGGCCGGCACTTACCGCCTCGTTTTCGATGTCGCCGGTTATTTCAAGGCGCGCGGCGTGGATCTGCCGGAGCCTAATTTCCTGAATCGCGTGGCGCTCGATTTTGGTGTTGCGCGCACCGACCAGCACTATCACGTGCCGTTGCTGGTGAGCCCCTGGAGCTACTCGACCTACAGGGGTTCGTGACCCGAGCCGTTCGAGTCTTGAAAGCCTTGCAATTGCCCTTCGGTCAATGTGTCGAGCTGGAAATGCCCCCCTTCGTCCCACAGCCAGGTATCGGTCCAAGTCACCTTGCCCATTCGGGTCGGGGCCGGAAAGGGCGCTGCCGAAAGCACGGTGCGCTCGATCTCGGCAATCACCTCGGGCGCATGCTGCGGTGCGCGCATCCAGTGCATCGACACGACGTTGCCGCTCGCGTCGAGATCGACCTGCAACGTGCCGACCGCATAGAGCAGCGGCGGCAACTGGCCTTCATAGATGCGGCGCTTGTTGATGTCATAGACGTGGCGTGCGGCATCGCGCCGGTAGTCGCGGGCCGTCGCCGCGGTCGATGCGCGCGGCCGGGGGCGGCTGCTGTCGCCCGGGTCGGGCTTGGCGTTGCTGAGCTGGCCTGGGACGGCCCCAGTCAGCGGGGCGGTACCGCAACCGACCAGCCACAGGCTGGAGGCAAGGGCGGCCGTCAGTGCGAGGCGGCGCGACGTGATCTGCAATTTCATCGGCGCGGTTATACCGTGACTGGGTCTGGCTTCCGCAACGTGAGGTTTCGTCCATGACCGGCGCCGTGGACGAACTGCTTGCGCGCTTGCAGGGTGAATCCGGCATTCTTGTGCGCGTCGAATCAACCCAGGGATCCGTGCCGCGCGAGGCGGGCACGTGGATGGCTGTGTGGGCTGATGGGCTGACCGCCACCATCGGCGGCGGCCAACTCGAATTCCAGGCGGCCGATGAAGCGCGCGCCTGGCTCGCGGGCGGCCCGCCCATCGAAGGCGTGCGGCGCTATCCGCTGGGCCCGAGTCTCGGCCAGTGTTGCGGCGGTGTCGTGTTTCTGTCGTACCGCCGCATCGACGCATCCGACGCGAAGGCGCTGCAATCCGACCTGCTGGCCCATCTCGAGCCGGTGGCCTTGTTCGGGGGCGGTCACGTCGGCGCGGCACTGGCGCGGCTGCTCGCGACCTTGCCGTTTGCCGTGCGCTGGATCGACAGCCGCGACGGCATCTTCCCCGAAGACCTTCCGGCGCAGATCGACACCGAATATTCCGAACCCGTGCAGCAAGCGGTGGCGCAGCTCGCGCCGGGCTCGCGCGTGCTGATCATGAGCTTCAGCCATGCCGAAGATCTGGATATCGTGATCGCCTGCTTGAAGCGCCTTCGCGAGCGCGACGATCTCCCTTACATCGGCTTGATCGGCAGCAAGACGAAATGGGCGACCTTTCGTCATCGTCTCGAGGCGCGCGGTTTTACGGCCGAAGAGATGGACCGCGTGACTTGCCCGATCGGCGTGCCCGGCATCACGCGCAAAGAGCCCGAAGTGATCGCGGTGGCCGTGGCGGCACAGTTGTTGCAATCGCTTCCGTCCGCATGAGGCGCTCAGGGTTTTCCAGCACGTCGCGTCGCGCAAAACCCGAAACTTCCCTCGCAAGAGTGTATACACTTCAGTCCACAAGCCGCAGCGGAGCGAGGCCCATTCGATGGCCTGCGTTCGCGGCACTATTTCTGCTTACAGCGCCCGCAGTGGTGAGCAGGCCTGAACACCACGGCGTCCTCACACGCCGACAAGGTTGAGAGTCAATGGAAAGCTATTACCTCGACTGGGCCAATCTGCTGCTGCGCTGGGTCCACGTCATCACCGCCATCGCATGGATCGGCGCTTCCTTCTACTTCGTGATGCTGGACAACAGCCTCGAAAAGCCGGAAGACCAGGAATCGCTGGACAAGGGGGTCGGCGGCGAGCAATGGGCGGTGCATGGCGGCGGCTTCTACAACATGCAGAAGTACGCGCTGGCGCCCAAGCGGCTGCCGGACCATCTGCACTGGTCGTACTGGGAGAGCTATTCGACGTGGCTCACGGGCTTCGCGCTCTTCACGATGTCCTACCTGTGGAATGCCAGCACCTACCTCATCGACAAATCGAAGATGGACTGGCAGCCCGGGGCTGCCATTGCCGTGGCAGTGGCCTTCTTCGTGGTTTTCTGGATGGTGTACGACAGCATCTGCCAGGTCTTTGGTCAACGCAAGAACGGCGACACCATCGTTGGTGTGCTGGTGGCGATCTTCATCGCGTTTGCCGCATGGCTCGCATGCCACTGGTTCGCCGGCCGCGCTGCGTTCCTGCTGGTCGGCGCCATGATGGCGACCACCATGAGCGGCAATGTCTTCTTCTGGATCATCCCTGGCCAGCGCAAAAACGTCGCGGCGCTGCGCGAAGGCAGGCCTGTCGATCCGATCCACGGGCAGCGCGGCAAGCAGCGCAGCGTGCACAACACCTACTTCACGCTGCCGGTGCTGTTCGCGATGCTGAGCAACCACTACAGCTTTACGTACACGCACAAGTACAACTGGATCGTGCTGCTGCTGATCATGCTCGGTGGCGCGGGGATCCGGCAGTTCTTCGTGGTGCGCCATCGGTTCAAGCTGGGCAACGCGCGCAATCCCGCTCCGTATGCGCTCTTCGGTGTTGCGGTGCTCGGCCTGAGCATTGTGTGGATGAAGCCGGAGCCCGCTGCTGAGCCGGTGGCTGGCGCAGCGTCGCAAAAGGTGTCGTTCGCCCAAATCCAGAAGGTGCTCGAGCAACGTTGCTACATGTGCCACGGCGCGCAGGTGCAGATGAAAAACGTGCGGCTCGACGCGCCCGATCAGGTCGCGGCGCACGCCCAGGCGGTCTATCAGCAGGTGGTCGTGACGAAGATCATGCCGATGAACAATGCGACCGGCATCACCGATGCCGAGCGTGGGCTGATCGCCAAGTGGTTCGAGGGCGGAGCAAGTACCAAGTAACCCCCAGGCTGCGCGCACTGCGTGTCGCTTCGCCCAGCCGAGCGCGGCGGCCCTCTGGCAGGTGGTGGCGGGCGGTGGCTGGCAGTGGGGTTGAGACAATGTGGGGAGACAAGGAAAGATCATGAGCTCTTTGAACACTTCGCCCATTCCCGACGCTCAGGGCGCGCCGCGTCAATTTCTTGAACATCTCTATCGGGTGGCGGTCGAACGCGCGCTGCCGCTTGCGAGCATGGGCCCTTGTCTTCCGGAGCCGCCGAAGGGGCGCACTCTGGTCCTTGGCGCGGGCAAGGCCGGCGCATCAATGGCGCAGGCGCTGGAGGCACTCTGGCCGGCCGAGGCGCCGCTGTCGGGGCTGGTGGTGACGCGCTACGGTCATGTTCCGCCGCGTCCCGAAGGGTTGGCGCAGCGCGTCGAGGTTGTCGAGGCAGCGCATCCCGTGCCCGACGAAGCAGGGATGAAGGCCGCCGAGCGCATCCTGGCCCTGACCCAGGGGCTCACGGCCGATGACCTGGTGCTGTGCCTGATTTCGGGCGGCGGCTCGTCGTTGCTGACGTTGCCGGCCGAAGGACTGACCTTGGCGGACAAGCAGCGCATCAACACGCAGTTGCTCGAATCGGGCGCTCACATCGGCGAAATGAACTGCGTGCGCAAGCACCTGTCGCGCATCAAGGGCGGGCGCCTGGCGGCTGCTTGCGGATCGGCGCAGGTCGTGACGCTCACGATCAGCGATGTTCCCGGCGATGACCCGGCCGTCATCGCCAGCGGTCCTACGGTGCCCGATGCAAGCACGTGCGCCGACGCGCTGGCAATTCTCGACCGCTACCGCATCGAAGTGCCGGCGCCCGTGCGCGCCCGGCTCGAAAGCGGGGCCCTCGAAACGCCCAAGCCCGACGACGCCGTGTTCAAGAACCACGTGACGCACCTGATCGCCACGCCCCAGCAATCGCTGGAAGCCGCTGCGGCGGCGGCACGCGCGGCGGGCGTCGTGGCGCACATCCTCAGTGACGAAATGGAAGGCGAATCACGCGAAGTCGGCAAGGTGCATGGCGCGCTGGCACGCTCGGTGTCCTTGCGCGGAGAGCCTTTTGCCCGGCCATGCGTCATTCTCTCGGGCGGAGAAACCACCGTCACGATCCGCCCGCGCCGGCCCGGACAAGCCAAAGGCCGAGGCGGCCGCGCGGGCGAGTTCTGCATGGGCCTGGCTGGTGCGCTCGCGGGCCGCGATGACATCTGGGCACTCGCCGCCGACACCGACGGCATCGACGGCGTCGAAGACAATGCCGGTGCCTTCGTCACGCCCGACACGCTTGGCCGCGCCGAGGCCGCGGGCCGAAAGCTCAACGATCACCTCGACCGCAACGACGCCTACGGCTACTTCGACGCGATCGGCGATTTGCTGGTCACTGGACCGACACACACCAACGTCAATGACTTTCGGGCATTGTTGATTCTGTAATCAGGTTTGCGGTTCGAGCGGGCAACAGGCATGCTTCGCCCCCGGGAAAACCGAAAACACCGACTGCATGAATCAAAGCCATCTGGGCCTCGTGTCCTATCCAGCCCATCGCTGGACCGCCGACATCGGCCTGCGGATTCGTCGGCATCTGCTCTTGAAAGTGGCCGGAACCACGGCCTTTACCTGGGTCTTCTTCCTCGGATACTTTCATCTCCTGCGCGAGCCAGTCAATCCGGTCACGGTGATGCCTTTGACGGCGCTCGACCATCTGATCCCATTCCAGCCGCAAGCGCTTATTGCCTATTTTTCGTTGTGGGTCTATGTGGGCGTGGCACCGGGGCTTCAACTCACTTTCAAGGAGTTGGTCTCGTATGGCCTGTGGGTGGGCGCCCTCTGCCTGACCGGCCTCGGCCTCTTCTATCTCTGGCCGACCCAGATCCCGCCGATCTCCACCGACACCTCCGACTTCCCGGGCTTTGCCATCCTCCAGGGCGTCGACGCTGCGGGCAACGCCTGCCCATCGATGCACGTGGCGATCGCGATCTTTACCGCCATCTGGGTCGAACACATTCTTCGCGGGGCGCGAGCGCCAGTGTGGCTTCGGCTGATCAACTGGGCGTGGTTTGCCGCGATTGCGTATTCGACCCTGGCCGTGAGGCAACACGTGGTGCTCGATGCCGTTGCCGGCGCGCTGCTGGGGGTTGCCTTCGCGCTTCCGTCATTGCATTGGCGCCCGGGACGAGGCGAATGGGCGCAAAGGCGGAGCGGATATCATGGAATTTCACTGCCCAGGAGGGGTTGAGTTGCGGGCAGGCACAACCAACATTGCCGTCGGCCGGTCGACGGCCAGAGTATGACGACAGACACCGCATCACAGAGTTCGCTCAAGGAACTGCAGGATCTCATCCACGAGAAGTACGGCATCGAAGCGTCGGGACTCGACCCCAACGCCTCCATGCGCGAGAAAGGCTTCGATTCGTTGGCTTTGGTCGAATTCGTTTTCGCGATCGAAGACCACTTCGGCATCACGATGCCGGACGACGACCCGAACATCGACACCTTGGCCGAGCTGGCCGCCGTGGTCGACAAGGCGCGAGCATCGCAGACGACGTGAACCCGATAGCGGTCACCGGCCTGGGCGTCGTGGCGCCGCACGGCGAAGATCCTGACGCGATGTTCTTGGCGCTGCTGCGAGGCGAGTCCGCGCTCAGGCCTGTTTTCCCGGACCTGCCAAAACCCGCCGCGGCAGCGACCGTGGCGTTCGACGAATCCCGTTGGTTTACCAAGCTTCAGCTTGCCGGGGTCGACCGCGTCAGCCAACTTGCGGTTGCAGCAGCGGACATGGCAATGAGCGACGCTGGCATCGCGGCCGCGGCCGCCGGACTCGATCCTGAGCGTGTCGGCGTGTTCGCTGGCTGCGGAATGGGCGGCGCGGCGTCCCTGGATGCTGCCTACCGTGGCAACGGCCGCGTGCCGCCCTTGACCATTCCCGCCTATATGCCCAATGCGCCGGCCTCGCATATCGCGATGCGCCATCGAGTTCATGGGCCGGTGTTGACCTATTCGGTTGCTTGCGCGTCATCGAGCATCGCCATCGCCGAAGCCGCGAAGGCGATCCAGCGCGGAGACGTGGACCTGGCGATCGCCGGCGGCAGCGAGGCTCTCATCGTGCCCGGCGTCATCATGGCGTGGCAGGCCATGCAGACACTCGCCAGCTTCGCGCCTGGCGAAGAGGCGACGGCCATTCGACCGTTCGCGAGCGATCGCAAGGGTTTCGCGCTGGGCGAGGGCGCCGCTTTTCTAGTCCTTGAATCCGCCGAACGCGCTCGCGCACGTGGCGCGCGCATTCGCGCCATGCTCGCCGGCTGGGGTCAGAGCTGCGATGCCTCGCACCTGACCAAGCCCGATTCGCACGGCCAGGCACGGGCCGTTCGGCAAGCCTTGCGGCAGGCTGGATTGCAAGCGCGTGACGTCGGTTACTGCAACGCGCACGGCACGGCCACGCGCATCGGCGACTTGGTCGAGAGCGCAGCCCTGGCCGAAGTGTGGGGTGACGACCTCGACCAGTTGAGTGTCAGCTCGACCAAGGCCTTGCACGGCCACTTGCTTGGAGCTGCCGGTGCGCTGGAGGCGGCTGTGACCGTGCTGGCCTTGCAAGCGCGCGAACTGCCTCCCAACGCCCATTGCGCCGCGCAGGATCCGGACTGCAGGCTGAACCTGACACCGGCATCAGGCATGGCGGCGCCCGGGCTCCAAGCTGCGATCAGCAATTCATTTGCGTTCGGCGGCACGAACTCGGTGCTTCTGTTCACGCGCACCTGAGCCTCATGGCGCGGTGATCAGCCGCCCAGATCCCGGCCGATTTGCCGGGCGGAACCGAAGGCCAGGGTGAACCCCAACGCACCGTGGCCCGTATTGAAGAGCATGTTCCGCGGAGCGCTTGCCAGCCGGCCGACCATCGGCACGCCGGTAGGCGTTGCCGGGCGCATGCCAGTCCACGGATGCAGTGAATCGAACCGGCCCGCCCGCGGAAACACCGAGCGGGTCGCTTCTGCGAGCGTTTCGATGCGCGTGGCAGGAATGCTGGCGTCATGGCCCACGAGCTCGGCCATGCCGGCCACGCGCAGCCGAGAACCGATGCGCGCGAACACCACTTTGCGGGCACTGTCGGTCACGTTCACACGGGGCGCCGCGCCGGGCGATGAATCGACGTCGACCGTGATGCTGTAGCCCTTGAGCGGGTAGACGGGCAAATAAGCGCCCAACTGCCGACCTAGCCGGTTCGACGCGGTCCCGAGCGCCATCACGAACGCATCGGCCGCGACATCGCCGCTCCCCGTTTGGACGGCGACGACCTTGCCGCTGCGAATGTCGAAGCCGTTGATCTCGGTGTTCAGGAGAAACCGCACCCCGCGCGCCTGCAGGGCGCGCACGAGCTCAGAGCAGACCTTGAGACAGTCCGCCGCGCACTCGCTGGGCGTGTGGATCGCGCCCACCATCTGGTCGCGGTAATCCGCCAACGCAGGTTCGATCGCGATGCATTCGTCGGGCGTGACCAGACGCTGCTCGCTTCCCATCGTGCGTTGGAGCTCGAGTTGCCGGCGTGCGCCTTCGAGCGACGTTTCGCTTGAATACAGCACGAGCTTGCCGGTGGCCGAGAAATCGCAGTCGGGATCGATGTCGGCGCGCATCTGCTCGAACGCATCGCGGCTCTCGGCGGCCAGCGCGAGAAGGCGGGCCGTGGTCTCGCGCGAGGTCTGCGCATTGCAAGCCGCGAGAAAAGCCAAGCCCCAACGCCACTGCACCGGATCGAGTTGCGGCTTCAGTTTGAGCGGGGAGGCGGGTGACAGCAGCAGCTTTGGCAACTGCCGCCATATCGATGGATCGGCCAGCGGTTGCACGTACGAATAGCTCAGCTGCGCGCCATTGCCGCCACTCGCGCCGGCGCCGGGTATCGCGCGGTCGATCACGCTGACTTCGAAGCCCTGGCGGTTCAACTGCCATGCGGTGGCCAGCCCCACGACGCCGGCGCCCAACACGCACACGTGCATCACGTCATTCCTCTTGTTGTTTGGAGCGGTCGACTCTAGGGCCATGCAGCGTGGCCGGGAAATGCCGAAAGCGCCGCGGGCCATAGCCAAAGCTCATGGGATGCGGCATCCATAACATTTGGACATGGGCATGCGTGCAAAAGGAATTGTGACGCTCGCAGGAATGCTTCCTACACTCCGTTGCATCTTCCTCATCGTTCTAGTCACTGAAAGGGCTCGCATGAAAGTTTCCGCCTTGATGGCCACCGTCTTGCTCGCTGGCATCGCGACCGGCGCGCAAGCTGCCGACACTCTCGCGAAGATCGCCGAAACCGGCAAGATCACGCTGGCATACCGCGAGTCCTCCGTGCCTTTCAGCTATCTCGATGGCAACAAGCCGATCGGCTTCTCGGTCGAGCTTTCGAATGCGGTCGTCGAGGCGGTCAAGAAGAAGCTCAATAAACCCAATCTCGAAGTCGCGATGATGCCGGTCACGTCGGCCAATCGCATTCCTTTGCTGCAGAACGGCACGATCGATCTCGAATGCGGATCGACCACCAACAACACTGCGCGCGGCAAGGATGTCGCGTTTGCGATCAATCACTTCTACACGGGCACGCGACTGCTGGTGAAGAAGTCCTCGAAGATCAAGAACTACCCGGACCTGGCGAAGAAGAACGTGGCCACCACCACCGGCACCACCAACGCGATGGTCATGCGCAAGTACAACACCGAGAAGAACCTCGACATGGACATCGTGCTTGCGAAGGACCATGCCGATGCTTTCCTGCTCGTGGAGTCCGATCGCGCGGCGGCATTTGCCATGGACGACATCCTTCTCTTCGGGCAGATTGCCAACGCCAAGAACCCGGGCGACTTCGAAGTCGTGGGCGATGCGCTGCAGGTCGAGCCCTACGGTTGCATGCTGCCGAAGGACGATCCCGCCTTCAAGAAGGTGGTGGACGACACCATCATCGGTCTCATGAAGAGCGGTGCGTTCGAAAAAATGTACGACAAGTGGTTCATGCAGCCGATCCCGCCGCGCGGTACGGCGCTGGGCCTGCCGATGAGCCCTCAGCTGCGCGAAAACATCAAGACGCCCAGCGACAAGCCCGCCACTTGAGTTCGCCCCCAGGCTTGCCCACTTCGTGTGGCCTCCTACCCCCTGCCGGGGGCAACACCGGCGGCCCGGCTAAGCCGGTCCGCGGTGTTCCTGGAATTCGGCTGGAAGGGGCGGGGCGCGGGTGACTGACTATTGGAAGGTGTGAAGTGACACGGACTGTGGGCATTCTTGGCGGGATGGGGCCTGCGGCTGGGGCGGACTTTGTTCGGCTGTTTGTGGAGGCCTGTGCGCGGCTGATGCGGGCGCGAGGCGTGGCCGTGAGTGACCAGGGCTTTCCGGAGCACTGGCTGGCGCAGGTGCCGGTGCCGGATCGCAGCGGTGCGCTGGACTCGTCCGATCTGGGCGCGCATCAGCCGCTCGAACCGATGCTCCAGGCGCTGGGGCGTCTTGCTGCGCTGGGCAGTCGCGCAGTGGCGATTGCGTGCAACACGGCACATGCCTGGCACGGCGCTTTGCAGACACGCTTTCCGAACGTCGAGATCCTGCACGTGGCGCGCGAAGTGTCGGGCCATCTTGCTGCGCAGGGCGTGAGAGACGTGGCGCTTATGGCGACCGAAGGGACCTATCGGGTGGGGCTCTATGAAAAGGCGATGGCCGATGCGGGGATGGCGTGTCATCTGCCGACGACGGACGAGCGCCAGATCCTGATGCGGGGTATTTATGACGGCGTGAAGGCCGGCAACATGGTGCTGGCGGAATCGTGTTTTGCCGATGTGGCCGTGCAGTTGGCGAAGCGTCATGGACAGGTCGCCATCGTCATGGGCTGCACCGAGATCCCGCTGGGGCTGCATGGCTCCGCCGCGGTTGAAGGCTTGCGGCTCGTGGATCCTGCATGGGTGCTGGCGTCGGCGCTGGCCGTGCGGGCCTATGACGCAGCGACTGCAAATGAACGTGACGCGCAGGAGCCGCGCCGACAGGCTTGACACGATTGATAAGATGAACCCGCTCCGAGCCGTCCGATGGACGGCTTTTGTTTTGACAACAACGCGCAAGTAGTCATGAATTTGCTAGCCATCATCGCCGCGACCCTGGTTTCCGGCATCGGAAGTGTGTGGATCGCTGCCCTGTTGCTGCGCGTCGGGGTCAGGGGAAGAAGCGGCGCGGGTGGCGTGAATCCGCAGCACCTGTTGAGCCTGGCTGCGGGCGCGCTGCTGGCCACTGCGTTCATGCACTTGCTGCCGGAAGCCTTCGAAAGCCGGATCGAGCCCGGCGTGCTGTTCGGCGTGCTGCTGTTCGGACTGGTTTTCTTCTTCCTGCTCGACAAGGCTGAACTCTGGCACCACGGGCATGAACATCACCATGGTCACGGCCATTCCCATGCACACGATCATTCACACGATCATTCGCACGGTCATGCGGACCATCATGCGCAAGCCGGCAGCGGCAAGGGCGGTGGCTGGGCCGTCTTGACGGGGGACAGCGTTCATTGCTTCGGCGACGGAATCCTGATCGCTTCCGCATTCATCGCCGACCTTCGCCTGGGCTTGGTCGCCGCCGTCGCGGTGCTGGCGCACGAGGTGCCTCATCACATCGGCGACCTGATCGTCCTTCGCCAGAGTTCGGCGAATCAGCGGGCCGCGCTGGTGAAAGTGTCGCTGGCCGGCACGATGACCGCGCTCGGCGGTGTGGTCGGGTGGTGGTTGGTCGACCGACTTCACGCATGGCTGCCTTATTTCCTCGTTCTGGCTGCCAGCAGTTTCGTGTATGTCGCGCTCGCGGACCTCATTCCCCAACTGCAGAAGCGCCTGCCATCCCGCCAGACGGCCATGCAGATCGTGTGGCTGGCCATCGGTATCGCGCTCGTGACGCTGGTGAGTCGCCTCGCGCACGGCGAGCACGGCCATGAACACGGCAGCGACGGTGCGGGCGCCGCGCACGAGGCGCATGGCCATCAGCAGTGAATGGACACATAACGCACGTTCTGAAACGCTTGTTGCCGCTTTGTTCAAGCGGCTGGTTCGACCGGAGCTCACACTTGGGGTGCATCATGCGCAATATCAGTCAGCCAGGAGTCAGATCATGAGCAGCGCCGACCCCCTTCTGCGTCCCGGAGAAGCCGCAGATGAACCTGAGATCGACGAAACCGAAGACACCTTGCCGGAGGACGCGGAAGACGGCGAATTCGAGGACTCCGAACTGGAGGCCGAAGGACCTGACGACCTTTCGGAAGAAACGGGCATCGACCTTACGGATGCGAGCGAACTGGATGCCGACAACGTGCCGGCTGACGAGGAATTCGATCGGGTGATTCAGGCGCCTGATTGACTGAGCTCCGCCCCAGGCTCGCGCACTTCGTGTCGCTCTCCACCCCCCACCGGGGGCAACACCGGCGGCCTGGCAAAGCCAGTTCCGCGGTGTTTCTGGTGCTCGCCCCCAAGGGGAACGGGCGCGCTTCGCGCGGCCCTGTTTTCCTTACGCTTCCAGGGTGAAGCCTACTTTGATGGTTACTTGCCAGTGGGCGACTTCGCCGTTGACTACGTGGCCGCGGGTTTCTGTGACTTGGAACCACTGGATGTTGCGGACGGATTCGCTGGCCTTGGCGATGGCGGCCTTGACGGCGTCGTCGCTGCTGGTGGGGGAGGAGCCGGTGAGCTCGATGAGCTTGTAGACGTGGTTGGACATGGCGTTTTCCTTGGCGATGGATTGCGTCATGGTGGCACATCAGGGGCGTTCGGGCTGGAATATCCTCTCTGGTCATGCAAGTCAGAGTTGACGATCTCTCAGGTCCGCAGATCCACGCATTGCTCGGCGAGCACCTCCGCAGCATGCATGAGGTTTCGCCGCCGGGCAGCGTGCACGCGCTGGACATCGAGAAGCTGCGGCATCCGGACGTCACCTTCTGGACGGCGTGGGACGGCGACCAGCTTCTGGGTTGCGGCGCGCTTCGGGAGCTTTCGCCGGAGCACGGTGAAATCAAGTCGATGCGAACGGCGGAGGCACATCGCAATCGTGGGGTCGCCCGCGCCGTTGTTCACCGCATCATCGAAGAGGCGAAAGCGCGCGGCTATGCCCGCTTGAGCCTCGAAACCGGCGGAACGAAGGCTTTCGCGCCAGCGCACAAGCTGTACGAATCGTTCGGGTTCACGCGCTGTGGTCCGTTCGCGGATTACGTCGATGACCCGCACAGCGTCTTCATGACGATGCCTCTGTAGTCGCCGTCGCAGTCGAAATCCCGGTCGCCGCTACTTCGCGCCGCCGGTGTATTTGCTGACGTCGTCAGCGGTGATGTGATAGCCGCTCACGCCCATCATCGAATCGTTGCGCACGGTCTGCAGCTTGCCGCTGACCCACACGGTGTCCATGGCGCGGAACTTGGCTCCTTGCTTGGGGCGAACATGCAGGATCTGGTTGGCCGGCGGCGGCGGTGTGTGGATGCAGGCCCCGAAGTACGGCACCAGCAGGAATTCGGTGACCTCGCCCTTGTTTTCTTCGAGCGGCACGATGAAGCCCGGGATCTTCACGTCGACGCCGTTCATGGCGGCGTTGGTCGGCGCGTTGTTCGATGCTTCCTGGAGCTTCATCAGCATCTCGTTGGCGCGCGGGTCGCTGTCGTCGAGCTTGCTCAGGTCCATGCCCTTGAGATCCTTCATGGGATCCCAATCCTTGGGCACCAGTTCTTCCCACGAGATGATTCGCGGCTGGCCCGGCAAAGTCTTGGCATCGGCAGGCTTGCCRCCGAGCGGCTTCGTGGGCGAGGTGGCCTGCGGCGAAGGCTCTGCCGCCAGTGCGCCGCTGGCAACAATGACCGCCAGAAGAAAGGAGACAGGAAGACGCAGTGTCATGTTCAGATCCTTGGAGACAGTCCGTCGGCAAGCGACAGACGGTAGGCGCGAATGCCCGGCAGCAGACTGGCGATCCAGCCGGCCGCGATCAGGCTCGCGAGCAATGTCCATTCATTCAGTGTAGGTTCGGACAAGTGCAGGGCAAGTCCGAACTGCGATTGCAACCAGGGTGAGAGAAGGGCAATGCCGAATGCGGTGAACACGACGCCGATCGCCACGCCCAGCAGGGTGACCAGAGCGCCTTCGAGTGCGAGCAGCGCCATCACATGCCAAAGGCTCGCGCCGACCGCGCGCAGCACGGCCAGCTCTCTGCGGCGCTCGTTCAGGCTTGCCATCACCACTGAAACCAGGCCTGCGAGGCTCACCAGCGCCACGAGCGCCGACATCAGCAGCAGCGCGTTTTCTCCGATGCCGATCACGCTCCACAACTCGTCCAGCGCAACGCCGGGCAAGATGGCCATCAGGGGTTCGCCGGCATAGGTCGAGACCCAGCGCTGCACCGAGAAGACGGCGGCACGATTCTTCAGGCCCACCAGTGCAGCGGTCACGTTCTTGGGCGTGAGATCGAACTTGCGCACCTGCTCCGCCGGGATCTTCACACCCGGCATGGGCGCGCCACCGATCCATTCGAGATGGATCGCTTCCATCGCCGGAAGGCCGATGTGCACCGTGCGGTCGACCGGGGTTCCGGTGCGTTCGAGGACACCGACTACCGTGAAAGGCTTGTCCGCATGATCGGACAGGTCGAGTTCACCGCCGCCATGCGCGAGCGTGATCTTCTGGCCAATGTGGTAGCCGAGCTTGTCGGCCACTTCGGCACCGACCACGGCATCGAACAGATCACCGAATGGCTTGCCTTCGCGCATGCGCAGCGGTTGCCGATTGCCATAGTGAAAGTGTTCGAAATATCCAGGCGTGGTCGCCAGCACCGCGAAGCCGCGGTGCGAGTCGCCGAGCGACAACGGAACCACCCAATCCACCGCGGGTTGCGCGACGAGCGCTTGCACGCTCTTCCATTGCACGTTGTTGGTGGCCGTGCCGATGCGGAAGACCGAGTACAGCAGCAACTGCGTGGAGCCCGTGCGTGCCCCGACGATCAGGTCGGTGCCGGACACCGACGAGGAAAAGTTCTCTCGCATCTCCGTTCGAATGCGTTCGACGCCCAGCAGCAGAAACGTCGACAACGCGATCGAGAGCACGGTGAGCGCCAGCGTGAAGCGGCGGTTCCAGGCGCTGTGCCAGGCGATGCCGAAGAGTGCCGTCATGGCCGCTGGCCGGTCATGCGGCCTCCGTGGATGCGGCCCGGTTGATGTCGGGCAGCAGCACGTGGCGCGAGAAGCGGTCTGCGATGCGCTGGTCGTGGCTCACGAAAACGAGCGCGCTGTGGTTCGTCTTGCAAGCTGCCAGCAAGACGTCGAGAAAGGCTTCGCGCCGGTCTTCGTCGAGCGCGGAGGTCGGCTCGTCGGCGATCACGATCTCAGGGTGGCCGATCAACGCCCGCGCGGCGGCCACGCGCTGCTGTTGCCCGACCGACAACTGCACGGCTTGCCGACGCCACAGGCTGGCATCCAGGCCCATCTGCGTGAGCAAATCTTCTGCCTGCGCCCGCGCGGCGCCGTCGCGCGTGGCTTGCGCCATGCGCCGCGCCGAAAACCGGCACGGCAGCAGTACGTTGTCCAGGACGCTGAGATAGGGCAGCAGATTGAACTGCTGAAAGACGTAGCCGACATGCGCCACCCGCAGGCGATCGCGCGTGGCGCCCGACAAGGCGGACCAGTCGTGCCCGAGCAGCGTGACCCGCCCTGCATCGGCCACCAGCACGCCCGCCAGCAAGGACAGCAGCGTGCTTTTGCCGCAACCGCTCGGGCCATGGAGGAACACGGCTTCGCCCGCGGCAATGT
Organism: Variovorax sp. 01N429; assembly: GCF_056399425.1. NCBI lineage: Bacteria > Pseudomonadati > Pseudomonadota > Betaproteobacteria > Burkholderiales > Comamonadaceae > Variovorax > Variovorax sp. 01N429. The sequence continues at coordinate 118,350 of NZ_JBFTRG010000009.1, forward strand.
CGAGCCGCTCGATGTCGATGCAGGGAGACTTGGACTTGGCCCCTGGCCAGCCGAAGCGCAGCGATTCTGCCGAGAGGATGAAGCTCACGGGCTCGGTCACTTGCTCCAGACCAGGCGTTCGGCTGGGCGCTTCAGCGTTCGCTTGAACTGGCCCTGCGGCGATGCGATCTGGGCTTCGATCTGTCGTGGGCCCTTGAAGGCATCGAAGAGGCCGATGTCGATGAATTTCGCCGCTGAGGCGTTGGTGCAATTGAAGGCGAAGGTGCCGTCGAGATCCGCGTGGCCCTCGGCTGCGTCGCCCTCCGTCTTGCCCAGGCCGAGGGCAGCGGATCGCAGCGTCACGGGACCGAGCTTGCAATTGGCGGTGGGGTCGATCTTGAAGAGCTGATCGGCGGCGCGCAATTGGGCGATCGCACTGTCGGCGGCCAGCTTTTCGACGTCGGATCGGGGGGCACGCTCGAAGCCGACGAAGTTGTCGAGCGGCGAATCCATGTTGATGACGACGGTGGGGCCGTCGATCACGACGTCAAGCTTGACCTGCCCATGCACGTGCGCACGTTGCGCCTGGGCGAGGGCGGCGAATGGAGTCGCGAGGAAAGCGGCCAGGGTGAGCGAAAGCAGTCGCGAAAAAAGCGCCGAAACAGTTGGCCGGCTCATCGATGTCATGGTTGCGCGCCTTGCCGGGTCGGCAGCCCCGGCGTGTTGCTCCACTCGCTCCAGCTGCCGGCATAGAGCGCGGTCGGACCGAGTCCCGCGATCTGCATCGCGAGCAGGTTGGGCACCGCACTGACGCCGCTGCCGCATTGGTGGACGACCGTCGAGGGGTCCCGGCCCGCCAGCAATGATTCGAACTCGGCGCGCAATTGCGCGGCCGGCTTGAACTTCCCGTCAGGACCGAGGTTCTCGGCAAAGGGCCGGTTCAAGGCCCCGGGGATGTGACCGGCGATCGGGTCCAGTGGTTCCACCTCTCCGCGATAGCGTTGCGCCGCGCGTGCATCGATCACCGTCTGGTCAGATTGCTCGAGCCGGCTTGCCACCTTCTTTGTATCGACCAGCGCGAGCAGCGGCCGGCCGGCGACGAAATTCGACTGGAAGTGCGAAGGTTCCTCGCGGTTGGTGACCGCGCCCCCCGCCGCCTGCCAAGCCTGCAGCCCGCCGTCGAGCACCGCCGCCGCATCGTGACCCATCCACTTGAGCATCCACCAGAGCCTGCCGCAGTAGTTGGCGCCGTTGCGGTCATAGACCACCGCTTGCATGTCGTTGGCAAATCCGACGCTCGACAGCCACGCAGCGAACTTTTCGCGGCTCGGCAAGGGATGGCGGCCCCCCGAGGCTGGCGGGCCTTCGTCCTGCGCCACCAATATGCCGTGTGCGCCCGGCACGCCGTGCTTGGCGCTGAGATCGGAGTCGAGGTTCGCGTACACGGCGCCCGGGATGTGCGCAGCGCGATATTGCAGCGCCCCGGACTCGGGGTTCATCAGGTCGAAACTGCAGTCGAACACCATCATGCGCGCATCGTTTGATTGCAGCCCGATCAGTTGTTCAACAGTGATGAGGGTGGTGTACATGCGAACTCCTTCAATGTTCCTCAGCGGGCGCCTTCGGCAGTTGGCGCTGGCGAAGCGCCGTGGCCGCAATTCCGCTCGCGACGATCAGGCCCATGCCGTACCAGCCCGTCGCATCGATCCGATCGCCGAAAAGCAGCACGCTGTACATCGCTGCGAAGACGATGCCCGAATACTGGAGATTGGCAACCAGGAGCGTACCGCTTTGCGTCTTGGCCGTGGCATAGGCGCGCGTCATGCACAACTGGCCCAAGGCCGCGAGCACGCCGACGGGCAAGAGCCAGATCGCATGGCTCCAGGTCCATTCGCTCAGGGGGGTGAACGGGCCTAGCAACGTGCCGAGGCCGCCTGCCACTGCGGACCCCACGGCGAAGTAGAAGACGGTGCGTGCCTCTGGCTCGCCGAGCCGCGACAGTGCGACCACCTGCATGTAGGCGAATGCGGCAGTGAGCCCCGACAAAAGGCCCAGCAGACCTGCAAAGCCCTCGTTGTCGTTGACAGTGGGCTTGAGCATCAGCACGACGCCGCCGAAGCCCGCGAGCACCGTGAGCACCAAGGGGCCCTGCAGTGGCGGACGCGGTACGCTGCCGTCGCGGCGCGGCACCGGCACCCACGCGAGCAGCGACCCGCCGACCAGGAATGCTGCGATCCAGACGCTGCTCATGTAGTTGAGTGTCATCGCCGTGGCCAGCGGCATGTGCGCAATCGCGAAAAACCACGCGCCGAGCGAAACCACCCCGACCAAGCTGCGCCATGCGTGCATGCCCGGGTAGCGGGTGCCCAAGGTGACGCCGCGACTGCGCGCGAGCACCCAGAGAAACAGGATGCCGATCAGGCCCCGGTAGAACACCAGCTCGGCGCTGGAGAACCACGCCGACGCAAACTTCACGCACACGCCCATCGTGGCGAAGATCAGCGCGCCCAGCACCATCCAGAGCGCTTGCACTAGGCCATCTCGCGGCGGTACCACTCGTGGAATTGCTGCATGCCATCTTCCATGGGGCTCTGATACGGACCGCTCTCATCGTCGCCGCGGAGCATCAGCGCGCGGCGGCCGGCGTCCATGCGCTCGGCGATTTCATCGTCCTCGGCGCAGGTTTCCATGTAGGCGGCCTGTTGTGCTTCGACGAATTCGCGCTCGAAGGCGACGATCTCTTCGGGATAGAAGAACTCGACCATGTTGAGCGTCTTCTGCGGCCCGATCGGGTGCAGCGTCGAGACGGTGAGCACGTGCGGATACCACTCGACCATCACGTGCGGGTAGTAGGTGAGCCAGATCGCGCCGTGCCTCGGTGGCTTGCCTTCGCGGTACTTCAGCAGTTGTTCCTGCCAGCGCTGGTAGACCGGACTGCCGGCGCGGCCGAGCCGGTTGGCAACGCCGACCGTTTGCACCGAGTAATGCCGGCCGAATTCCCAGCGCAAGTCTTCGCAGGTGACGAAGCTGCCGAGGCCTGGGTGGAAGGGGCCGACGTGGTAGTCCTCGAGGTAGACCTCGATGAAGGTCTTCCAGTTGTAGTTGCACTCGTGCAGTTCCACGCGATCGAGCGCGTAGCCCTCGAAGTCGAGGTCCGCGCGGGCGCCGAGGTTTGTCAGGTCCGATGCGACATCGCGGCTTTCGGCGATTCCGCTCTTCTCGAACAAAAGGCCGTTCCATTCCGTCAACGGGTAGTTCTGGAGATTGAGGCAGGGGTCGTGCTGGAAGTGCGGAGCACCGATCAATGTGCCGGTCGTGCGCGGGTCCGCCGCGGCATAGGTCCAGCGGTGCAAGGGGCAGACGATGTTTCCGCCGCTCTGTGCGTCGAGTTGGCCGCGATCCTGGAGGATCAGCGCCTGGCGATGGCGGCACACGTTCGAAATCAGCTCGACGCCCTTCGGCGTATGAACGAGCGCGCGGCCCTGATGTTCCTGGGGCAAGGTGTGGAAGTTGCCCGGTTCGGGCACCGCGAGCCGGTGACCGACATACCGCGGACCAGCGGCGAAAAGCGTTTGCAGCTCGCGGGCGTAGAGCGCCTCGTCGAAGTACGCGGAAACCGGAAGTTGGCTTGAAGCCTGCTGCAGTTGAAGACTTAAATCAGACATGGGTGACCTGACCAAGCTCCCCACAGGGAGAGAAGAAAGAAGGAACGGAAGGCTGCCGTCTGGTAATGCTAAAGCTTGCGACGGCCCGAAGAAATGGGCCGGCAATTGCCGGCCCTCAAAGTGTCGGGGATTGTACCCCTCGAGATTCAAATCAGCCCCCCGCCCTAAAATGGCGGGTTTCATCCACGAACGCCGCATGCCCAAGGTGCCTTCTTCGCCTTCTTCGCCTTCTTCGTCTGAGCCGGCGTCGCCGACCGCGCCCGATACCGGAGCACTGCCGGCGTCTTACGAGGCGGGTCTCCAGGAACTCGAACAACTCGTCACCGAGCTCGAATCGGGGCAGCTGCCGCTCGACCAGTTGCTCGGCAGCTACCAGAGAGGTGCCGCGCTGCTCGCCTTCTGCCGCGACAAGCTGCAGGCCGTCGAAGACCAGATCAAGGTGCTCGATGCGGGCAGCCTGAAGGTCTGGGCGTCCGAATGAAGGTGGCCGAAACCCTCCGGTGGGACGCCGTTCGGCTTGCAGCGTGGAGCGAACCTCTACTCGCGCGCGTTGAATCCGCACTGTCTGAATGGGTCGGCGTCGACGCGCCGGTTCAGTTGGGCGACGCGATGCGCTATGCCGTGCTCGACGGTGGCAAGCGTCTGCGCCCGCTGCTCGTCCTCGCTGCGAGCGAATCCGTCGGCGGCAGCCCCGAGGCCGCACTCCGAGCCGCCTGTTCAGTTGAATTGATCCACGCCTATTCGCTCGTGCACGACGATCTTCCGTGCATGGACAACGACGTCCTTCGTCGCGGCAAGCCGACCGTGCACGTCAAGTACGGCGAGGCCGATGCGCTGCTGGCCGGCGATGCCTTGCAGGCGCTGGCCTTCGAATTGCTGACGCCAGAAGGAAATCGCATCCCTGCCGAAGTGCAGGCCAATCTTTGCCGCTTGCTGGCGCGCGCCGCAGGCAGCCAGGGCATGGCGGGAGGCCAGGCGATCGATCTTGCGAGCGTCGGCGTGGCGCTCGACGAAGCGCAGTTGCGCAACATGCATCGCCTGAAGACCGGCGCGTTGCTGCAAGGCAGCGTGGAAATGGGCGCCGCGTGCGGCGACGTCATCGCACCTGAAAGTCTCGCGGCATTGCGCGACTACGGCGCCGCGGTGGGTCTGGCTTTTCAGGTGATCGACGACATCCTCGACGTCGTCGCCGATTCAGAGACGCTGGGCAAGACCGCCGGCAAGGACGCCGCGAGCGACAAGCCCACCTATGTTTCATTGCTCGGCCTCGACGGCGCCCGTGCAGAGGCGCGTCAACTGTTGACTCAGGCTCTCGACGCGCTGGATCGCAGCGCACTGGCTGACACCGCAGCGCTCCGCGCTCTGGCCTACATGGTCGTCGACCGCGATCGATAACGACAACAATACTCAATGGCTCCGCTGCTTCCTACCATCAACGACCCCTCCCTGCTGCGGCAGTTGGACCGCGCTCAACTCAAGCAATTGGCCGACGAGGTACGCAGCTGCGTGCTCGACAACGTGTCGCGCACAGGCGGACACCTGAGTTCGAATCTCGGCACGGTCGAACTCACGGTCGCGCTGCACCACGTCTTCAACACGCCGCACGACCGGCTGGTGTGGGACGTGGGTCATCAAACCTATCCGCACAAGATCCTGACGGGCCGGCGCGAACGCATGCCGACGCTGCGTCAGCTCGGCGGCATTTCGGGCTTTCCCCAACGTACCGAGAGCGAGTACGACACCTTCGGCACCGCGCATTCTTCGACCAGCATTTCGGCCGCGCTCGGCATGGCGATGGCCGCCCGGCAAAAAGGCGAGGACCGCCATTCCGTCGCGATCATCGGCGATGGCGCGCTGACGGCCGGAATGGCCTTCGAAGCGCTCAACAACGCCGGCGTGTGCGACGACTGCAAGCTGCTCGTCATCCTGAACGACAACGACATGTCGATCAGCCCGCCGGTCGGTGCGCTCAATCGCTACCTTGCGCAGTTGATGAGCGGCAACTTCTACGCCGCCGCCAAGAACGTCGGCAAGAGCGTGCTGCGCGCGGCCCCGCCTCTGTTCGAGCTGGCCAAGCGATTCGAGCAGCATGCCAAAGGCATGGTGGTGCCCGCCACGCTCTTCGAGCAGTTCGGCTTCAACTATGTCGGACCGATCGACGGACACGACCTTGATTCGCTCGTGCCCACGCTCGAGAATCTCAAGCACTTGCGCGGGCCGCAATTCCTGCACGTGGTCACCAAGAAGGGGCAGGGCTACAAGCTGGCCGAGGCCGACCCTGTTGCTTATCACGGCCCTTCCAAGTTCGACCCGGCCGTTGGCCTGGTCAAACCTGCGACCGCGCCCAAGCAGACGTTTACGCAGGTCTTCGGCAACTGGCTTTGCGACATGGCTGCCCAGGACGGGCGGCTGGTCGGAATCACACCGGCGATGCGCGAGGGCTCGGGGCTGGTCGAATTCGAAAAACGCTTTCCTGAGCGCTACTACGACGTGGGCATTGCCGAGCAGCATTCGGTCACTTTCGCCGCCGGGCTCGCCTGCGAGGGCCTCAAGCCTGTGGTCGCGATCTATTCCACGTTTCTGCAGCGCGCCTACGACCAGCTCATTCACGACGTGGCGATTCAAAATCTTCCCGTCGTGTTCGCACTCGATCGCGCAGGCCTCGTGGGTGCCGACGGGGCGACGCATGCGGGTGCCTACGACATCTCGTTCTTGCGCTGCATTCCGAACATGAGCGTGGCTTGCCCGGCCGACGAGGCCGAATGCCGACAACTGCTGACCACTGCCTACCAGCAGAGCCATCCGGTGGCGGTGCGATATCCGCGCGGTTCGGGCGCCGGTGTCGTGCCGCACCAAACGCTGAAAGCGCTGCCGTACGGCAAAGGTGAAATCCGCCGCGAAGGCAAACGCATCGCGATCCTCGCTTTCGGCACCTTGCTCTATCCGGCCCTGCAGGCGGCTGAAGCGCTCGATGCCACCGTCGTCAACATGCGCTGGGCCAAGCCGCTCGATGTCGAACTGCTGCTGAAAGTCGCGGGCTCGCACGATGCCGTCGTGACTGTCGAGGAAGGCGCCATCATGGGCGGCGCCGGCAGTGCCGTGCTCGAGGCGCTGCAGGCGGCGCAACTGCAAAAGCCGGTGCTTCAGCTCGGCTTGCCCGACCGCTTCATCGAACACGGCGACCCGGCCAAGCTGCTCGCCGGCATCGGACTCGATGCGGCGGGCATCGAGCAGTCGATCCGCGCGCGCTTCGAGCCCGCGGCCTGATTTAGCTCAACCGCCCAGATAGGCGTCCTGCACCTTTGGGTTGCCGAGCAGTTCGCGGCCGCTGCCTGCCAGCACGATCTTTCCCGTTTCGATGACATAAGCGCGTTCGGCGATCTTGAGTGCTTGCCGCACGTTCTGCTCGACCAGGAAGATCGTCAGTCCCGCCTTATTGATCTCGCGCAGCGTGCGGAAGATGTCCTGCACGATGATCGGCGCGAGGCCCATCGACGGTTCGTCGAGCAGCAGCACGCGTGGCTTGGCCATCAGCGCGCGGCCGATCGCGAGCATCTGCTGTTCACCTCCCGACAGATTGCCCGCCAGGCCGTCGGCCCGCTCCTTCAGCCGAGGAAAGAGCGAGTAGATGTGGTCCAGATCGTCAGCGCGTTGCGCGCGGCCATCGCGCCGCGTATAGGCCCCGAGTTCGAGGTTTTCGCGCACCGTCAGCGTCGTGAGCGTGGCGCGCCCTTCGGCCACCTGCACCATGCCCGCGCCGACGATCTTGTGAGGCGAGAGATTGGTGAGGTCCTGCCCATCGAGCACGACGCGTCCCGCGGCCTTCTTCACGAGGCCCGACAGCGCCAGCAGCGTCGTCGACTTGCCCGCGCCATTGGCGCCGACCAGCGTGGTGATCTGGCCTTCATGCAACTCGAAGTCGATGCCTTTGACGGCCTCGATGTGGCCGTACGCGACATTGAGCCCTTCGACCTTCAGCAGAGGTGTCGCGCTCATGGAGAGACTCCCTCGTTCGTCGCTTCGTCCTCTTCGCGTCCGAGGTAGGCCTCGATCACCTGGGGGTCGTTGCGGATGTGGTCGGGGTCGCCACGCGAAATGATGCGGCCGAAGTTCAGCACGGCGATGTGCTCGCAAAGTCCCATCACGAAACGCATGTCGTGTTCGATCATGAAGATGGTGTAGCCGCGGGCCGAGATATTGCGGATCTCGTGCATCAGGTCGGTTTTCTCGGTGCTGTTCATGCCGGCGACAGGCTCGTCCAGCAGCAGCAGCTTGGGGTCCGTCGCAAGCGCGCGTGCGAGTTCGAGCTTGCGCTGGTCGCCGTACGAAAGGTTGTCGGCCACGTCTTCGCCCTTGTGGTCGAGCTTGACCCATGAGAGCAATTCGCGAGCTCTGTCGCGCGCGCGCCGTTCTTCGCTGCGGAAGAGGCCCGACGATGCGAGCAGGCCGAAGGGCCCATAGCGCAAGTTCGCATGCATCCCAACCATCACGTTTTCGAGCAGCGACATCTCCTTGAAGATGCGGATGTTCTGAAAAGTGCGAGCGATGCCGCCGCGCGTGATCTGGTAGGGCTTGAGCCCGGCGAGATCGCGTCCTTCGAACCGGATCGTGCCGCCCGTGGTGGGCAGCAGTCCCGTCGTGAGATTGAACACGGTGGTCTTGCCGGCGCCGTTGGGACCGATGAGTCCGAACACGCCGCCTTCTGGGATTTCGAGGTTCACGTCCTGCAGAACCTTGAGTCCCCCGAAGTGACGTGAAACGCCATCGAGCGTAAGCAGCGGCGCCGTCATGCTGTAACCCCCTTGCGTCCAAACCATTGGCGGAAGCGCGCGGGGTCCCAGATGCCCTTGGGCAGGAACAGCACGATCAGCACCAGGATCACGCCGTTCAGCACGAGCCGGAAATCGCCGAATGCACGCAGCGCTTCGGGCAAGATCGTCAGGATCACGCCGCCGAGCACGGGCCCGGTCAGGCCGTTGATGCCGCCCAGCACCGTCATCGTCAGGATGTCGACTCCGCGGTCGAAGCCGTATTCGTTCGGTCCGATGAAGAAGGTGAGGTGCGCGTTGAGCACGCCCGCCAGGCCGGCGATCGCGGCGCCCAGCACGAAGGCCAGCATCTTGTGCCCGCCGACGTCGATGCCCATCAGGCCGGCGGCGGTTTCGTCTTCCTTGATGGCTTCGAAGGCGCGGCCGATTTTTGAGCGGCGCATGCGCCATAGGCCCAGCAGCACGAGCACCACCGCCAAGCCGACATGCCACCATTGCGTGGATTGAGGGATGCCATTCAGGCCCAGCGCACCGCCCGTGAGCGATTCAGCATTGAGCACGATGATGCGCACCACTTCGCCGAAGGCCAGCGTGGCCATGGCGAGGTAGACGCCAGACAGCCGCAGCGTCGGCTTGCCGATGACGAACGCCGTGAGGGCTGGCGCCGCCATGCCTGCTGCGATAGCAACGGGGAAGGGCACGCCGTAGGTCATGGTGAGGATCGCCGAGGTGTAGGCGCCGATTCCCATGAATGCGGCATTGGCCATCGCGAGCATGCCGCACGAAAGCGTGAGCCAGATCGACAATGCCAGCAGCGCGTTCGTGCCCAGCGTGAGAACCAGATTGCTGTAGACCGACCAGAGATTGTCCAAAGCGCTCATTTGGAAACCTCCGCGCTGCGCGCTGCGGAGCGAGCTTGCTTGAAGCGGTTCGGCGCGGCGCTCATACCTTGCGCTCCTGCACGGTGCCGAAGAGGCCCTTCGGCCGCACGAGCAGCACCAGGAAAAGCAGGCCGAAAGCGACCGCGTCGCGCATGGTCGAACCGATGTAGGCCACCGACAGCACTTCTGCGAAGCCGAGGAAGAGCCCGCCGAGCATTGCGCCTCGAATATCGCCCATGCCGCCCAGGATGATCACTGCAATGCCCTTGTGCAGCATCGGCTGCCCCATGAGCGGAAACACGGCATTTGAATAGAGGCCAATCAGCACGCCAGCAAGTCCGCCGAGCGCGGCCGCCGCGAACGAGGTCAGATAGAACAGCCCTTCGACATTGATGCCGAGTAGGTGGGCCGCCTTGGGCGATTCGGCGATGGCGCGCAGGGCGCGGCCGAGCTGCGTGCGCTTGAGCGCGACCATGAGCACCGCCATCAGCACGAAGGACAGCAGGATGATGCCGAGCTCCAGCGCGGTGAGATGGATGCCGGCGAGATCCAGCGATTCACCCGACACCACACCTGCCGGAAAGCGCACGTTCTGCGCACCGAACAGGCCCTGTGTGCCGTTGTTGAGAATGATGGCCACCCCAATCGTCGCGATCATGGGAATCAGGTGAGGTGCGTTGCGAGCCCGAAGCGGCCTGAGCACCAGGAAGTCGATCAGCAGCCCGAGAAGCCCGCAAAACACGAACGCAAACAGCAGCCCGGCCCAAAGAGGCAAATCGAATCGCGCCATGGCCTGCACGGCCGCATAAGCGCCCACCATGAAAACCGCGCCGTGCGAAAGATTGATGACGCCAAGCACCCCGAAAATCAGCGTGAAGCCCAGCGCAAAAAGCGCATAGACACACCCCAGGGAAAGTGCATTGACAAGTTGCTGTTCAAGCATGGAATTTCTATCCAGAAGAAAGCGGGGCCGCCCAAAGGCGGAGATCCCCGCTATTCGTGAAACACCGCGGAACCGGCTATGCCGGGCCGCTGGTGTTGCCCCCGGCAGGGGGTAGGCGAAGCGACACGAAGTGCGCGAAGCCTGGGGGCGAGCTCTACTTCGTGATGACGAATTCGTTGCCCTTCGTCACGCTGACGATGGGCAACTGCTGCGCGTCATAGCCGGCGGGCTTGCCGCTCTTGTCGTTGGCACGGCGGAACTGGAATGCGCCGGTCGCGCCGGTCCACTTCACGGCAGGCAGCGCGTCCCGCACGGCGGCACGGTCAGCCGGGAGGTTGCCCGTGACCTTGACGTTCTTGAGCGCCTGGGCGGCGATGTACATCGCGTCGTACGCTTGGGCGGCGAACTGGTCCGGCGCCGTCTTGTACTTCTCGGTGTAAGCCTTGATGAACTTGGTGTTCTCCGGCGTCGCATTGCTGGCCGACCATGGGCTGCCCACGTACAGGTTGTCGGATTGGCCCTTGGCCAGTTCGAAGACCTTGACCGAATTCATGCCGTTGCCGCCGATGATCGGCACGTTAAGCCCCAGTTGGCGGGCCTGCACCATGATCGGCGCGCCCTCGGCGAGCAGTGCGGACAGCACGATCGCGTCGGCGCCGCTGGCCTTGATCTTCGTCAGCTGCGCCTTGAAGTCGACGTCGCCCTTGGCGAATGTCTCGGTCGTGGTGACGGGGATCTTCAGGTCATCGAGCGCCTTCTTGAAGTTGTCATAGCCGCTCTTGGTGAACACGTCGTCGTTGCCATAGAGCACGGCGACCTTCTTGATGCCGGCGTTCTTCACGGCGGTCTTGATGGTCTCGGGCAGCACGTCGGCTTCGGTTACCGAGTTGCGGAAGACGTAGTCGCCGATGGAGGTAATGCCGTCAGCCGTGTTGGACGTGCCGAAAGCCACCGTCTTTCCAGCCTGGGCGATCGGGTCGGCGGCTTGCGCGGAGTTCGACAGCGTCGGGCCGAAGACCATCAGGACCTGGTCCTGGAAGATCAGCTTCTTGAAGACGTTGATGGCCTCTTCTTTCTTGCCCTGCTCGTCGGCGACGACGAGATCGATCTTGTTGCCGTTGATGCCACCGGCAGCGTTGATTTCTGCGGCAGCGAGTTCGAAGCCGTTGCGAATGGCGACGCCGTACTGGGCTGCGCCGCCCGACAGGGCTTCGGCCACGCCGATCTTCAGGTCGGCGGCCTGGGCGGCCGTGCCAAAAGCGGCAAAGGCAGCAAATGCGGCGCCTGCGAGCAGCGAAGTCTTGAACGAGAGTTGTCTCATCAGATGGTTCTTTCAGGGAACGGGTGGAACGGGGGCGGCCATTTTAAAGGCCGGTGGTAACCAGTTCCTACAATTGGCTCCCTTGTTTGTCTCTCGTTTTCCTGGAGTCTCGTTCGATGCGGCGTCGTTTTCTGATTCAACGTGGAGGGATCGCCGGTGTGCTGGCAGCCGGCATCGCGCCAGCGGTGCATGCGCAGGCCGTGACACGTTGGCGCCTTGCGTCGAGCTTCGCGCCGCCCTTCGACATCCTCCTGGGTGCGGCCCAGAGCTTTGCCCGCAAGGTCGGCGAAATGAGCGGCGGCAGATTCCAGATCGACGTTCATGCCGCAGGCGAACTGATGTCGCCGCTGGGCGTGCTCGATGGCGTGGAGCGAGGAGCGATCGAGGCTTGCCATACGTCGGGAGCCAATTTCTTCGCAAAAAACCCGGCGTTTGCATTCGGCGCGGCGATCCCGTTCGGCATGAACGTACGGCAGCTCGCTGCCTGGATGAATGAAGGCAACGGTCTGAAGCTCACACGTGAATTTCATGCCGGGTTCAACGCGATCAACTTTCCATGCGGGAGTGCCGGTGCGCAGCAGCTCGGCTGGTTTCGCAAGGAGATCAGGGATGTGCAGGACTTCAGAGGCCTGAAGGTCCGCACGAGCGGTTTGGCCGGGCGAATCTTCGCGCGCCTTGGAGCCAGCCCTCAGGAGCAGGCCGGCGCCGCCGTCGGCGCGGCCATAGGAACGAGCCCTTATGACGACCAGAAAAGCGGCGTTGCCAAGGGGGTGCGCCATGCCTATTTCCCCGGCTGGTGGGCTGGCGCCCTGCAGCTCGACCTCCTGGTCAATCAGAAGGCATTCGATGCGCTGTCTGCCGATCACAAAGCCATCGTGCAGGCGGCGAGCGCATCGGTAAATTCCGAGGTCCTCGCCAAGTACGATGCGCGAAACCCGGCGGCGATCCGGCAGTTGACCGGGGCCGGGGCATTGTTCAAGCCCTTTCCGCGGCGCGTGATCGACGCAGCATTCAAGGCATCGATGGATGTCTGCAGCGAACTCAGTGGCTCGGATGCCTTCTGGAAGAAGATCCACGGCGACTACCGCGCATTCCAGAAGGAGCAACTCTTCGGAGACCGCTTCCTCGCGTCACCGTTCGACACCTATATGCAATCCGCGAAGCTGTAGGTCGAAGCACGGTGTCGCCATAATGGCAGATGCCTTCGAGCCTGCCGCCAAGCACGCCATTCAGCGCCTCGGGCGTGCCGCATTCGATCGACTCCCCGGCCATGCGCAGTGCGGGCCGTGAATTGCTATCCCTTGCGCTGATCGACGCGCGAAACCATACGCTGCATCTCCTGTCGCTGTACGAACAGGCGCTCGGCTCCGCGGCGCTCGTGGTGCCGCAGGAAGAGGGCATCGATCCGCCCGTCTGGCTCGCGGGTCACATCGGCTGGTTCGCGGAATGGTGGATCGCGCGCAATACGCAGCGCGCTTTCGGCCTCCAGTGTCCGGTTCGTCCCACGCGGCTCGCGGCCATCGAACCGAATGCCGACGGTTGGTGGAATCCTTCGCAGATCGATCGGCCGGAGCGCTGGTCCGCCGACATGCCCGACTTGGCGCAGACCAAGTCCTATCTGCTCGAAACGCTCGAAAGCACTCTGGAGTTGCTCGAGCACGCGGCTGAGACGGATGCGGGTCTTTATTTTTATCGGCTCGCATTGTTCCATGAGGATCTTCGCGGCGAGCAACTCGTGGTGATGGCGCAGACGCTCGGGCTGCCCCTGGGCGTCGAATTTCCGGCCTCTGCCGTGACTCGTGAACCGCTGCTCGTTCCGGCGACTTCGTGGGAACTCGGACAACCGGATGCGGGCTTCATCTTCGCGCAGGAAGGCGGCATGCAGCGCGTCGACGTTCCTGAATTCGAGATTGACGCCCAGCCATTGACGTGGAGCCAGTACGTCGAGTTCGTCGATGACGGCGGCTACGACCGGCCGGAGTTCTGGCGCCCGGAGGGCCTGCAATGGCTCGCAGCCCAGACCGAAGGCCGGCGCGGCCCGCGGCACGTCGAGCAGATCGGCGCCGCGCACCACGGCAGCGGTGGCTCTGTGCTGCGGCAGCATTTCGGCAGGACCATGCGTGCGGCAGGCAGCCACAGCGTGGTGCATGTGAGTTGGTGGGAGGCCGACGCCTATGCGCGATGGGCGGGTCGGAGGATCGCGACCGAAGTCGAATGGGAGATTGCCGCTCACACTGCGACGCGCCGCGGCTTCCGCTGGTCGGACGTGCACGAGTGGACCGCGGGCACGCTCCAGCCATGGCCCGGCTTTCACGTCGATCCTTGGAGCGAAGGCGGTCCGTTCGATCCGCGGCCTGCATTCGGCAAGGCCAGAGTGCTGCGCGGCGCTTCGTTCGCGACCCGGGCGCGAATGCGATCGCCGAAGCGAAGGGGCGTCGCGCTGCCGGACCGCGACGATGGATTTTTCGGTTTCAGGACTTGCGCCATCTGACCCACTCACAGGAGTCTCCAACCATGAAAGCAGCCGTGCTCGGCGAATTCGGCAAGCCCCTCGTCATCGAGGACATTCCCGTGCCCGAGCCGCAGGCCGGTGAGGTGCTTATTGAAGTGCTTGCCTGCGGCGTGTGCCATTCCGATCTGCACATCGTCGAAGGCGACCAGCCCGGATTCCGTGCGCACACCAAGCCGCGCGTCGTGCCCGGGCATGAGGTCGTCGGAAGGGTCGTGCGCATCGGGGACGGAGTGACGGAGCTTCGCGAAGGCGATCGCATCGGCGTTCCATGGCTCTACCGCGCTTGCGGTAAATGCGAGCAATGCCTGGAAGGCAATGAGAACCTGTGTCGCAAGGGATCGGCAGTGACCGGCATGTCCGTCGACGGCGGCTTTGCGCAATTCATGTGCGCGAATGCGGCCTACGCGGTCCGCATCCCCGATGCATTGAGCGACGAGCAGGCAGCGCCGCTGCTCTGCGCCGGCGTGACGAGCTATCGCGCGCTCAAGAAAGCAAATATCTCTCCGAAGCAGCGCGTGGCGGTGTTCGGTATTGGGGGGCTCGGGCATTTGGCCGTTCAGATCGCGCGTTCGATGGGCGCCGAAGTCTTCGCGCTCGATGTGAGCGACGCGAAGCTCGATCTGGCTCGCGAACTGGGCGCGGATCACGCGTTGAACGCGGCGGATCCCGAAGCCCTGGCGATGATCCGCAAGAAGGGTGGCGCACATGTGGCTGCCGTTACTTCGGCCGCTCACCCGGCTTATGACGCGGCGATGACGATCCTTCGCCCGGGCGGCACTGTTTGCGTCATCGGCCTGCCGTCGGATCCTCTGCGATTCCACGCTCTGGCGCTTGTCGGCAGCGAAGCGCACATCGTCGGGTCGGCTGTCGGCACGCGCGAAGATCTGCGCGCGGTGCTTGATCTCGCAGCCCGGGGCGAATTGCATTGCCGCGTGGAAACGAGCCCGCTTTCGAGGGTCAATGAAGTCTTTGACGCCATGCGCAGCGGCAGCATTGCGGGTCGCGTCGTGCTGGACCCACGAAGCTAGAGCTAAAGCGCCCGCACTCAACGGTCCATGGGCAAGTAAAGGCTTTCCTTCACTTCTTCCATCACGACGTAGCTGCGTGATTCGGCAGTCACCGGCAGTTTCTTCAGCAGGCTGCCGAGCAGGTCGCGATAGTCGCTCATGGCCCGAAGGCGCGCCTTGATGAGGTAGTCGAAGCCACCCGACACCAGATGGCATTCCATGACCTCCGGCACCAGCAGCAGCTCCTGCCTGACCTTGTCGAACACGTCGCCTGATTTTGAAGAAAGCGTGACTTCGACGAACACCAGAAGCGTCTTTCCGATCGCTTGAGGATTCACGCGGGCGTAGTAGCCGGTGATCACGCCTCCGCGCTCCAGGCGGCGAACGCGCTCGGAGCAAGGGGAGGTGGAGAGGCCGATCTGCTCCGCCAGATCCGTCATCGAGATTCGGCCTTGCCGCTGCAGCACATCCAGGATTTTCCTGTCGGTACGGTCGAGTTCCATCATTCACTCCTTGCAGGCCCCTGGACGATCTTCGGGCGGCAAAAATCGCTGCGTTGGCGCCAAATTTCAGCGAAGTTTATGGCATATGAAGCAATAAGCTTTCAGCATATCCTGGATGAATGAGGTCTTGCAATGAAAGTGATCGTTCTCGGCGGTGGCGTGATTGGCGTCACGACAGCCTATTACCTTGCACGCTCCGGCGCCGAGGTGACGCTTGTCGATCGCCAGGACGGCCCGGCGCAGGAAACCAGCTTTGCCAACGCCGGCCAGGTATCCCCCGGCTACTCGACACCTTGGGCGGCGCCGGGCATTCCCCTCAAGGCGCTGAAGTGGATGTTCCAGAAGCACGCACCGCTGTCGATTCGGCCCGATGGCTCGTTGTTTCAACTCCGCTGGATGGCCGCCATGCTCAAGAACTGCTCGCCCGAGCGCTATGCCGTCAACAAGGAACGCATGATGCGCGTGGCCGAATACAGCCGCGATTGCCTGCGTGAGCTGCGCGCGGAGACGGGCGTGAGTTACGAGCACCGCACGCAGGGCACCCTTCAGCTATTCCGCACCCAGGCGCAACTCGATGCCGTGCAGCGCGACCTGGCAGTGCTCGAGGAATGCGGCGTGCCTTATCAATTGCTCGACCGAAGCCAACTGACCAGCGTCGAACCAGCGCTGGCGCGCACGGGCGATCTGCTCGTGGGTGGCCTGCGCCTGCCGAACGATGAAACTGGCGACTGCAATCTCTTCACGCAAGGACTGGCCGCGGTTGCGCGCGGGCTGGGCGTGAATTTCCGCTTCGGCCAATCGGTCGAAGGGCTCGCCACCGAAAGCGGACGCATCACTGGCGTACGCCTTGCTGGCGCGAACCCGGAAGTCCTCACGGCCGACCGCTATGTGCTCGCCTTCGGCAGCTATTCGCGTGACTTCATCGCGCCGCTCGGCCTGGACCTTCCCGTTTACCCGGTCAAAGGTTATTCGCTGACAGTGCCACTGGTCGATCCCGCGCTGGCGCCGCAATCCACCGTGCTCGACGAGACCTACAAGGTCGCGGTCACACGTTTCGACGATCGAATTCGCGTCGGCGGAATGGCCGAGCTGGGCGGGTTCGACTTGCGGCTGAATCCAAACCGCCGCGAGACGCTGGAGCGCGTGATCACTGATCTCTTCCCTTGTGGCGATCTGCCCCGCGCCACCTTCTGGACAGGGCTCCGGCCAATGACGCCCGACAGCACGCCCATCATCGGCGGCACGTCGTACGGGAACCTGTTTCTCAACACGGGGCACGGTACGCTGGGCTGGACCATGGCCTGCGGCTCCGGCAAGCTCGTGGCCGACCAGGTGATGGGCCGCCGCCCGGACATTCGCACGGATGGTCTTTCGGTCGATCGCTATCTCGCACCTGACTCGCGCGGCGGGCGGCTTGCGCACCCTGCGGGCTTGCCTGCCTGACATCACGCCGTGACGGAATTGAAGTACAACCAGTCGCATGAGCCTCAACGTTCCAGACATCGTCGCCCTGTTCGAATCCAAGGGCCATGCCCAATATGACGGCGAGCCCGTCACACAGCTCCAGCATGCGTTGCAGACAGCCCATCTGGCCGAGCAGGCGGGGTCGGACAGCGCCTTGATCACCGGGGCGCTGCTTCACGATCTGGGGCATCTTCTGCACGACTTCGGCGGCACACCCACGCGACAAGGGTTGGACGATCTGCATCAATACCGTTGCTTGCCCTTTCTCCGCTCGCTGTTCAGTCCTGCAACGCTCGAGCCGATCCGGTTGCACGTGGACGCCAAGCGATTCCTGTGCGCAAGGGTCGAGGGCTATCACGCGTCGCTGTCTGCCGACTCCCGGCGCAGCCTGGTGCTGCAGGGTGGCGTCTTCGATGATGCTCAAGCGCGGGCCTTCGAGGCACTGCCGTATGCCGGCGACGCCGTGCGCCTGAGGCAGTGGGACGACGCTGCCAAGTCGGCAGATGCCGAAGCGCCTTCGTTGGCGCACTTCGTTCGTCACATGGAATCCTGCTCGACCGAGCATCGGAGCGCGCCGCTGCGCACATGACCTCCCAGGTCATCGACCGCCTGCGCTGTCCCGGCGACCATTCCCTCACCCCGCGACGTTGCGGGTGTTGAACACCGAAAGGAATCGCCATGAACACCGCCATCCCCGATGCCCAACATGTGGCCGAGAACTACATCGCCGTGTGGAATGAAACGGACGAATCGCGTCGCCTGGACCTGCTCGAGACGCACTGGACCGACGATGCGCGCTACGTTGACCCTGTCGCACAAGGCAGCGGACGCGCGCAGATCAGCGCCTTGATCGGCGTGGTGCATCGGCGCTATCCGGGCTTTCGTTTCGCGCTCAAGGGCCGGCCCGACGGCCACGGCGATCAAATGCGCTTTTCGTGGACGCTCGGCCCGAGCGGCGCGGACGACCTGATCGAAGGCACTGACTTCGTGCAACTCGAAGCAGGCAGGCTGCAGTCGGTCACCGGCTTCCTGGACAAGGTGCCCGCGGCCGCTTGAGTCGCTAGACGCCGGCCGAGGTCGCCTGCTCGAGTTCTCGCCGGATCGCCGCTGCGCTTTCGGGGCGCACGAGTCTGGCGAGTTCCTTGCCTTCGCGCATGAAGATCAGCGTGGGCCAGAGCTTGACCCGGAACGAGCGCCCCAGGGGTCGCCCGCTGCCGTCTTCGATCTTGAGGTGGCGCAGCGGTGGCGCCCCGGTGAGGGCTTCCGAAATCAGCGGCTGCGCTGCCTTGCAGAAGCCGCACCAGTCGGTGCCGAATTCGACCAAGGTCAGGCCAGGGAGTGCGTCGACTTCAGCGCGTGAAGGTGCAACGGTCGCATAGCTTTGGTTCATTCGTGTGATTCTGCTCGACCGGCAAAAACCGCGCTCGCGGCATCGCTGGCGGGCAAGGATCAGCTCAGCAGTCTTCCGTTGGCGCTGATCACGGCAACGTCCACGAACTGATTGCCTTCGCGGTTGCTGCGTCCGAAGTTGATCTTCACGCCGCCGAGGTCGTAGCCCTCGATGTGCTCCAGCCCCGCGATCACGGCTGCGCGCGTGGGCGAAGGACCGGCGCGGCGCAGGCCTTCGGCAAGTACGGCAGCGTCCATGTAGCCTTCGAGGCTCGGCAGCGAAAACTCCTTGGAGCCGTTGGCCAGCATGTCCGCCTGATAGCGGCGGACGATTTCGAACTTGGTCGCGAAGGGCGAGGGCACCACCATGGCAAAGCCCAAGCCGTGCGCAAGTTCGCCCATGGCGCCGAGCGAGCCTGCGGTGATCGATAGGCCATAGGCGCTGCTCTTGCCGCCGGCGGCGCGCAGGGCGCGAACGAAGGCGGGCGCTGTGCCTGCGAGGCCGATGATGACGATCTGCGGCGCTGCTTCGGCGATCTGCTTGGCGGCGGGGTCGACTTCCATGCTGGTCGTGCTCGGCGTGCTGGCGATCACGGCAGGTTCGATCTTGGCCTTGGCGAGCGCCGCCTTGAAGCCCGCGAGCAGCGACTGGCCCAGCGGATCGTTCGAATACACGAGGCCGATGCGTGATTGCCCGAGCACGGCCGCAGTGGCGACGAGCTTTTCGATCTCCTGGTCATAGTTCGCGCGGACCCAGAAGGTGTTCGGCGCCGCTTTCTTGCGCAGCGAGACGGTGCCTGTGTTGGGGCCGACAACGGCCATGCCGGGGACGGCGTCGCTCACTTCGGCCGTCTGGCGCGTGCCGAGCGGATGCACCATCGCGAGCACCGAGCTGTCCGCCGCGAAGGCGAGGGCGTTGGCCTTCGCGTTCTCGGGCTTGAACTGGTCGTCGGCCATCACCAGTTCCACCTTCGTGCCGTTGATCCCGCCAGCGCGGTTCAGTGCATTGAAGTAGGCGCTCGACCCGAGGAAAAGTCCTGTTCCGTTCGCCTTTTCGACGCTGCTGTTGTCGAAAGTCGCTCCGACACGGATGGCCTTCGCCTGCGCAAATGCGGGAAAGCCAAGGCCGACTGCAACCGCAGCGCCCGTCAGGCGGCCGAGCACTTGGCGTCGCGTGGGCTTCGGCGACACGGAAAAGGTACGGGCCTCGGATGCGCTCATGGTCAACTTCCCAGTCGTGCCGCCGGAAGGCGTGCAATTGTTTTTAACAACTGCTGACAATAGCAACTAAATGTAAAGCGGTCACTACCTCGGGTAGGTTGAACCTGCGCCGGTGTGGCAAACAACACGAAGTCTGCCCAGGTGGGCTGAGCGTGTTTCAGCGGCTGCCTTTTCAGCTCAAGCGGCGGCTGCGTGTCAGCTTGCGGTAGACGGTCGCGCGACTGATGCCCAGTGCACGGGCCGCTTCGGCGACGTTGCCGCGCGCCTCGTCCACTGCCTTGCGGATCAGCGCGGTTTCGACGTCGCGCAGCCGCGGTCGGCTCGTTCCGCCCGGCGCATGAAGCGTGCGCGCGCTCGTCAGCTGAGCCCGAGCCTGCACGCGCAAACCCGACCAGAGCGGCACTTCAAGCATCGCTTCGCCACGTCGTGCCGCGTCAAAAAGCATTTGCGGCGGCAGCGCGAAGAGATCGTGGCAGTTCAAGAGCGGCCCGGCCGCCAGTGGCCGATGCAGCATGTGGCGGGCGGCAGCATTGGCGCCGGTCACGTTTCCGTCGGCATCGATGCACAAGAGCCCTTCGGTGTCGGCGCCCGTGGGACACCCCGGCCAGCCGATATGAAGCAGCAGCTCGCAAGGATGATGCTGCAGCAACCCGTTCTCAATGCTGCGCGCCGACAGCGCCGCCAAATGCCGAAGCTCCGGCCGCTCGACGACCTGCACGCCTGTCAGATCCAACATGCCGATGCATTCGCCCTGTGGCCCGAACAGCGGCGCACCCGCGCAGCTGTAGATGCTGGTGTCTTCGAAGAAGTGTTCGCCGCGATGCAGCCAGACAGACTCATGCTCGGCCAAGGCGGCGCCGATGGCTGTGGTGCCCACGGCGCTTTCAGAAAGATCGACCCCGATGCGGGCGATGTCACGGGCGCGGCGGGCGGATTCGTCGCTGCCGCCGGGAAGATCGCCGACGTCGACAACGATGCCATCCGCGTCGGTGAGGATCGCGAAATACCGCGTGTCCGCAATGGCGCGCGACAGCCGATCGAGTACCGGCCGTGCCGCGGCGACCAGGGCGCAATTGCGTTCTGCCACTCGACGCGCTGCCGGTGCGGAGACGGGATCGAAACTCACACGTTGCCGCGGCTGGTGCCCGGCGTCCAGGCAGCGCTGCCATGATCGCAAAAGCCACGGCTCGATGCGCGTTGCGGGCGAGCTGGAACTCGGCATCGGCTCACGATCGATCCATTCGCGTCTCGCCTGGGCGATGGAAAGGGAACGCTCGGGTGCGGGCGAAGCGGCTTGGACGGTCATCGTGTGGGGCGGGCTGAATCGGCCCAGGTTGCGGATTCGCCGGAGAGGCGAGAGGGGCGAGCTGTTTCATTTTGAGAATTTCAGGGAGATCGTGCAAGCGCATAGGGTTTTGCCTAGGGTTGCGGTCAGGTCCGACGTCCAAGATTCGGTGGCTGAAAACAGCCATCACCTTCCAACGGAGACAGCCAAATGCAGGTTTCATTCACGGTCAACGGGCGCGAGGTCACGGTCGACGCTCCCCCCAACACGTTCCTCGTCCAGGCGATCCGCGAGCACCTTCATCTGACCGGCACGCATGTCGGTTGCGACACGGCCCAATGCGGCGCATGCACGATCCACGTGAACGGCCGGGCCGTCAAGTCGTGCAACGTGCTGGTTGCCCAGGTGGCGGGCGCCCAACTCACGACCATCGAAGGGATCGCCCAGCCCGATGGCACGATGCATCCCATGCAGGCCGCCTTCAAGGAGTGCCACGGCCTGCAATGCGGTTTCTGCACCCCCGGCATGGTGATGAGCGCCATCGACCTGTGCACTTACCACCCCAACTCCAGCGAGGCGGAAATCCGCGAACTGCTCGACGGCAATCTCTGCCGCTGTACGGGCTACCAGAACATCGTCAAGGCGGTGCAGATGGGCGGCGAGGCCATGGCGGCCGCACCCGCCAAGGCAACGGTCACCGCCTGAGGAGAACGACATGGGTGCATCCGACTTCTCCAACCTGCCGCACATCGGCGAGGCACTTCGGCGCAAGGAAGACTATCGCTTTCTGACCGGCGCTGGCCAATACACCGATGACGTGACCATGGCCAACCAGGCCCACGCCGTGTTCCTGCGTTCGCCGCATGCGCACGCGAAGATCACGTCCATCGACATCGATGCCGCTTCGAAGATGCCCGGTGTGGTCGGCATCTTCAGCGGCAAGGACATTGACGGAAAGATGGGCGGACTGCCCTGCGGTTGGCTCATCAACAACCCCGACGGCACGCCGATGAAGGAGCCACCGCATCCGATCCTCGCGATCGGCAAGGTGCGCTACGTCGGCGACCACGTTGCGATGATCGTGGCCGAGACGGTCGAGCAGGCCAAGAATGCCGCCGAGGCGATCGTGGTCGAGTACGAGGAGTTGCCGGCACTCGTGAGCGTGGGCGACGCCGCCAAAAAGCAGAGTGGCGTGACCATTCATGAACAGGCGCCCGACAACCAGTGCTACAAGTGGGCGATCGGTGACAAGGCGGGCGTCGACGCGGCATTTGCGAATGCAGCGCACGTCACCAAGCTTGATCTCATCAACAACCGGCTCGTGCCCAATCCGATCGAGCCGCGCGTCGCCATCGGCAATTACAGCCGCGCGAACGAGGAATACACGCTATACGTCTCCAACCAGAATCCACATGTCGAGCGGCTGCTGATGACGGCTTTCGTGCTGGGCTTGCCCGAGCACAAGGTGCGCGTGATTGCGCCGGACGTGGGCGGAGGCTTCGGCTCCAAGATCTATCTGTATGCCGAGGACGTGTGCCTCACCTGGGCCGCGAAGCAACTCAATCGCAGCATCAAGTGGACGGGTGAGCGTTCGGAATGCTTCCTGTCCGACGCGCATGGTCGCGACCATGTCAGCCACGCCGAAATGGCAATGGACGCGCAAGGCAAATTCCTGGCGATGCGGGTGCACACGGATGCCAACCTGGGTGCCTACCTGTCGACGTTCTCGACGGCCGTGCCCACCATCCTTTACGCGACGCTGCTCGCGGGCCAATACACGACGCCGCAGATTTACGTCGAAGTCGATGCGTGGTTCACCAACACGGCGCCGGTCGATGCCTATCGCGGAGCGGGCCGGCCCGAGGCCACCTACCTGCTCGAACGATTGGTGTCGCGCTGCGCCTGGGAAATGAACCTGGGACAGGACGAGATCCGCAAGCGCAACTTCATCACGAGCTTTCCCTACCAGACGCCAGTGGCGCTTCAGTACGACACGGGCGACTTCCATGCCTGCATGGACAAGGCGAAGACGCTGGCCGACGTCGCCGGTTTCGCGCAGCGCAAGTCCGCCAGCGAGGCGAAGGGCAAGCTGCGGGGCATCGGCTATTCAAGCTACATCGAAGCTTGCGGCATCGCGCCTTCGAACATCGCCGGTGCGCTCGGCGCACGCGCGGGGCTGTTCGAGTGTGGCGAGATCCGCGTGCATCCCACCGGCAGCGTGACGGTCTTCACCGGCTCGCACAGCCACGGGCAGGGCCATGAGACCACGTTCGCCCAGGTGGTCGCGGCTCGCCTGGGCATCGCGGTCGATGCGGTCGATGTGGTGCACGGCGACACGGGCCGCGTGCCCTTCGGCATGGGCACCTACGGCTCGCGCTCGATCTCGGTCGGCGGCGCTGCGATCATGAAAGCGCTCGACAAGATCGAAACCAAGGCCAAGAAGATTGCGGCGCACCTCATGGAAGCGAGCGACGCAGACATCGAGTTCGCCAACGGCGAGTTCACCGTCAAGGGCACCGACAAGAAGATCCCCTTCGGGCAAGTGGCGCTGACGGCCTACGTGCCGCACAACTATCCGCTGGACAAGCTCGAGCCCGGCCTCAACGAAACCGCGTTCTACGATCCGACCAACTTCACCTTCCCCGGAGGCACCTACATCTGCGAAGTCGAGATCGACAAGCAGACCGGCGAGGTCAAGGTCGACCGCTTCACGGCCGTGGACGATTTCGGCACCATCATCAATCCGATGATTGTCGAAGGGCAGGTGCTCGGCGGACTCGTACAGGGCATCGGGCAGGCGCTGATGGAAAACTGCGTCTACGACAACGAGACGGGCCAGTTGCTGACGGGCAGCTTCATGGACTACGCCATGCCCCGTGCGGAAGACTTTCCGACTTTCAAGCTCGACACCGTGTGCACGCCTTGCACGCACAACCCGTTGGGCACCAAAGGCTGCGGCGAGGCCGGCGCGATCGGCTCGCCACCGGCGGTGATCAATGCGGTGCTCGACGCGCTGGCGCCGCTCGGCGTCAAGGACTTCGATATGCCGGCTTCGCCCCATCGAGTCTGGGAAGCAATGCAAAAGGGAAGCGTAAGCCCGACTCAGCAGCCTCAGCAACCCTCGCTCGCCGCCAGTACGCAAGGCCGTCCGGCCCCCTGATCACAGAAGGAAGAAAACACCATGTATGCCTTCACACTCGAACGCCCCACGACTCTGGCGGATGCGGTCAAGCTCGCAGCCGCGGGTGCCAAGCCGCTGGCCGGCGGGCAGACTCTGCTTGCTTCGATGAAGCTGCGCCTTTCGGCGCCGGAGCAACTCGCCGACCTGAGCGGCGTCCAGGAACTCACCGGCATCAGCAAGGCTGGCGATGCCCTGGTGATCGGTGCGATGTCACGTCACCTGGATGTGGCGAACAACGCCGACGTCCGGGCTTCCTTCCCGGCGCT
Organism: Variovorax sp. 01N429; assembly: GCF_056399425.1. Lineage (NCBI taxonomy): Bacteria > Pseudomonadati > Pseudomonadota > Betaproteobacteria > Burkholderiales > Comamonadaceae > Variovorax > Variovorax sp. 01N429. Next base: position 142,736 of record NZ_JBFTRG010000009.1, read on the forward strand.
GGCTTGGCTGGCCGCGCACATCGGCGACCGGCAGGTGCGTGCCATGGGCACCATCGGCGGCTCGGTCGCCAACAACGATCCGGCCGCGTGTTATCCCGCGGCGGTGCTGGCGACGGGCGCCACTGTCGTCACCACGCAGCGCGAGATTGCGGCGGACGACTTCTTCCAGGGCCTCTTCACCACTGCACTGACGGACGGCGAGCTGATCAAGGCGATCCGTTTTCCGATCCCGAAGCGCGCGGCCTATGAAAAGATCCGCCAGAAGGCATCGAACTTCCCGCTCGTCGGCATCTTCGTCGCGCAGTACGACGCCGGCGTGCGCGTCGCGGTGACCGGTGCCGGCAACGGCGTGTTCCGCCACACGGGGCTCGAGCAGGCTCTGACCAAGAGCTTCACGCCGGAAGCCGCAGCCGGCGTGAAGATCGACGCGAGCGATCTCAACAGCGATCTGCACGCTTCGGCCGCCTACCGCGCGAATCTCATTGGTGTTCTCACGCAGCGAGCAGTCGCGAAGGCGCTCGGATAAGCTTTCGCGATGACCGACATCACGCCTGCAGCGACCGCACCCTTCTCCACCATTGACGCGGTCGTGCAGGCGCTCCAGGGCGCCGGGTACTACGCTGACAGGCGTCTTGCGACGGCGGTGTTCCTGGCGCTGCGGCTGCAGCGACCGCTTCTGCTGGAAGGCGAGCCCGGCGTGGGCAAGACCGAACTGGCGAAAGCCCTGTCGACCGCGCTGCAGCGCGAACTGCTGCGCCTGCAGTGCTATGACGGGCTCGAGCAGCGCGAGGCGCTCTACGAATGGAACTACGCGGCCCAATTGCTGCACATGCGTGCGGCGGAAGCGCAAGGTATCTCGACCGATGTCGAATCCGAGGTCTACCAGCCGCGCTATCTCATCCGACGGCCACTGCTGCAGGCGCTGCAGGCGCCCGCACCCGGAGCGGTCCTGCTCGTGGACGAGGTCGATCGCGCGGACGAGCCCTTTGAGGCCTTTCTGCTCGAATACCTGGGCGAGTATCAGGTCAGCATTCCCGAACTCGGAACCGTGCGAGCCCTGGTTTCGCCGGTCACCATCCTGACCAGCAACCGCACGCGCGAGCTCAACGATGCGGTCAAGCGGCGCTGCCTCTATCACTGGCTCGACTATCCCGAGCGAGAGCGTGAGCTGGCGATCGTGCGGGCTCAGGTGCCGCAGGCCAGCAGCGTGCTTTCAGAGCAGGTGGCCGCCTTCGTCGGCCGCTTGCGCAGTGCGCCGTTCGCGAGCGCATTCCAGCGTGGTCCCGGCATCGCCGAAAGCGTTGAGTGGGCCAAGGCGCTCGTCGCGCTGGACACCATCGAACTCGATCCCGAGATCGTCGTCGACACGGCGGGCATCCTCTTCAAGCAGCGTGACGATGTTGCGGCGCTGACGCATGAATTGGCATCGGACCTTCTCAAGCCCCAGGAAGAGGCGGCACCTTGACCGACGGTGTGGTTCACCAGCTCGGCGATGCTCGAAAGGGCAAGCTTGCAGGCAACATGCTGGGCTTTGGCCGGGCATTGCGGCGCGCTGGCGTGCGCACTGATTCGATGCGCATCGCGCTCGCCGCCGAAGCGGCCACGCTCGTCGGTGTGGAAAGCCGCTTCGATCTTGCTGCCGCCATCGAATCCGTGATGATCAGCCGCGAGGAAGATCGGCTGGTGTTCCGCGAGCTGTTCGACGCGTGGTTTCGCGATCCCGAACTGGCCAACAAGCTGCTGGCCCAGATGCTGCCGACCGCGGAAGGCAAGGCGGAGCCTTCGAAGAGCCGCCCGCGCGTTCGCGAGGCGCTCGCCGCGCCGCGCGATACCGTGCGTCCTGTGCAGAACGATCGCGAGGTTGATTTCGACGCGGCGATGACGGCGAGCGATCGATCGCGCGTCCACCATGCCGACTTCAACGCACTCGGCGCTGCGGAGTACCGGCTGGTGGAGCGCCTGGCGCGCGACGTTGCCCTGCCGATTCCGACGCTGCCCGCCCGTCGCTTGCGCGCTACCGGCGATGCAGGCGCCCATTCGCGCATGCATTGGCCTGGCGTGCTGCACGAGGCTGCGCGCACCGGCGGAGAAATCCTTCGACTGCCGAGATGGGCGCGGCGCAAGCAGCCGTTGCCGTTGCTGGTCCTGGTGGATGTGTCGGGCTCGATGGAGCGCTACGCCAGATTGCTCCTCGCCTTTCTCCACGCTGCGACCCGGCGTTCGGGACGGCGCGATGTCTTCGCTTTCGGCACCCACCTGACCGACCTGACGCCGGCCTTCCGCATTGCCGATACCGATTCGATGCTCGCGACGGCGAGCGACGCCATCGACGATTTCGCGGGCGGCACGCGCCTGGGTGAATCGCTTGCCGAACTGCGGCGCCGGCACGCGCGCCGGCTGACCGGACGTCGCACGCTGGTGCTCGTGATCAGCGACGGCCTGGACACCGGCGAGCCCGAGACGCTGGAAAGCGAACTGCTTTGGCTCAAGCGCCATTCGCGGCGCATCTTGTGGCTGAACCCGTTGATGCGCTACGAGGGCTACGCTCCCCTTGCGCGCGGTGCGGCCATGTTGCACCGCCATGCGGATGCGATGCTCGCGGTCCACAATCTCAGTGCCCTCGAACAACTGGCGACGAGCCTCGCCGCTCTCATGCGGTCCGGCCGGTAACAGTCGCCACCGCCCCGCTTCTAACTCTAAGGAAGAACCACCATGGAAATGCTCGGCAACCGCAAGCTCGGCATCACGCAGCAACAAGCCTGGGAGGCGCTCAACGATCCCGAGACGCTGAGGAAATGCATCCCCGGCTGCGACAAGTTCGAGCTGACCGGCGACAACCAATACAGCGTTGCGTTGGCCGTCAAGGTGGGTCCGGTGTCGGCCAAGTTCAACGGCAAGGTCACGCTGGCCGACATCACCCCGCCGGACAGCTACAAGCTTTCTTTTGAAGGGCAGGGCGGCGTAGCCGGTTTCGCCAAAGGATCGTCGAGCGTTTCGCTCAGGCCCGTCGCCGACAACGGCGAAGGCTGCGAACTCGACTACACGGTGCAAGCGCAGGTGGGCGGCAAGATCGCGCAACTGGGCCAGCGCCTGATCGACGGTGCCGCCAAGTCGACCGCCGACGATTTCTTCAAGCGCTTCGAGGCTGAGATGCAAAGCCGTTATGGCCCACCTCCTGAAGCTGTGGCGGCGGACGCACCCCCGGCAGAAGAAAAGAAGGGCGCGATGGCCGGATTCATGCAGAAGCTTGGCTTCGGCAAGAAGTCAGATGGAGACGCCGACACAGAAGAAAAGCCGGCCGACTGAGGCGGTCCGGAAAGCGAGACACGAAGATGGAAAACCTGGATGTCATGGTGCTGCGCGCGCTGCGCGACTGGCGCTTGGCCGGCCGCCGCGCAATGCTTTCGACGGTGGTCCGCACGTGGGGCTCCTCGCCTCGCCCGATCGGATCGATCATGGCGCTTGCCGAAGATGGTGCGGTCGTGGGATCGGTATCGGGCGGTTGCATCGAAGACGATTTGATCGCGCGCTACAGCCGCGCGCATGGGGACGGCGTCATGCCCACGGGCGCGCCGGCGCTGGTCAAGTACGGCATCACCGCCGACGAAGCGCATCGTTTCGGCTTGCCTTGTGGCGGCACGCTGGAACTGCTGCTCGAATACGACCCGGACCCCGGCTCGCTCCAAACGCTCGTGGCCTCGCTTGAAGAGGGCCGCCTGATGCAGCGCACCGTGCGGCTCGCCGACGGCTCGGTCAAGCTGGCAGAAGCCGAATCGCCGGCGGAGCTTTCGGTCGACGACACGGAACTGGTCAATACCTTCGGCCCCGAATACCGCATGCTGCTGATTGGCGCCGGTCAACTCGCCGAATACCTCGCGACCATGGCGAAGTTCTGCGGCTTCGCGGTCACGCTGTGCGACCCCCGCACTGAATACCGGACCGGCTGGACTTTGCCCGGCGTGACGATCACGACCGAAATGCCGGACGATGCGGTGACCGCCTTCAAACCCGATCGCCGCACCTGTGTCGTCGCACTCACGCACGACCCCAAGCTGGACGACTTGGCGCTGCTCGAGGCTCTGCAGAGCGAAGCGTTCTACGTCGGCGCGATCGGCTCGCGCCGCAATGCCGAAGCGCGCAGAGATCGCATGATCGAGCACTTCGACCAGACGGCCGAATCGCTGGCGCGGCTGCGCGGCCCGATCGGCATCTACATCGGCAGCAAGACGCCTCCCGAGATTGCGGTCAGCGTGATGGCGGAAATCCTGGCGGTGAAGAATGCGGTGTCGTTGCCGCGCGAAGCGGCGGTCGCCGTGGCGAAGGCCGCGGCCGAATAGATCGAAGAGGCCGCTTCAGCGCTTGGTGTGTTCGAAGAGGCCGGCCAGGAAGGTTGTGTTCCGCCCCATGGCCTTGCGCATTTCGCGCGATTCCCTGGCTTCCACCTTGTCAGTGGAGAACGCCAGGAACGCGCCGATGAGCGCAATGCAAACCGCAAGAGCGATCAGCAGTCCCGCCCATGAGCCGAAATAGAAAGCGGCGGCAATGAGTCCGATGTTTGCAATGATGACAAGAGCACGCATGGCTGTGCAGCCTATCAGAGATTCAGAAATTTTCCGGTGGCAAGGGGCGAAGATCACCTCAGGGCAAACACCGGCTGTACAGGCATCGCCCTAAGATCCGCTTCATGCCAGCCTATCCGTCACGCGTGAAATCGAACGACGCTCGGGCCTGCTGGATCGACGCGCCGGGTCGCGCCGGTATTCGAGCCGCCTCGTGTGACGCGGCGGGCGTCGGCGACGTGCGGATTCGCGCATTGCACAGCGGCATCAGTCGCGGCACCGAGATGCTGGTGTTTCGCGGCGAGGTGCCCGAGTCCGAGTTCGAACGGATGCGCGCTCCCTTCCAGGAGGGCGACTTTCCGGCGCCGGTGAAGTACGGCTACGCCAGCGTTGGCATCGTGGAGGACGGCCCCGATGCATTGCAGGGCCGGGCTGTCTTTTGCCTCTATCCGCATCAGACTCATTACGTGGTGCCAGCCGAGGCCGTTCATCCGCTTCCGCATGACGTGCCTCCCGGCCGAGCGGTGCTCGCCGCATGCATGGAAACCGCGGTCAATGCGCTGTGGGACGCTGCCCCGCGCGTCGGCGACCGCATTGCCGTCGTCGGTGGAGGTGTGGTCGGCCTGCTCGTCGCGTGGCTTGCGGGCCGGATGCCCGGCTGCACGGTGGAACTGATCGACACACTGCTATCGCGCCGCCCCATCGCCGAAGCGCTCGGTCTCGCGTTTGCGAGTCCCACCGACGCAACACCCGATGCAGACCTCGTCGTCCATGCGAGCGGTCGCGCGCAAGGTTTGGTGACCGCCTTGCGCTTGGCGGCATTCGAAGCGACCGTCGTCGAACTGAGCTGGTATGGGCGGCGTGAAGTCGCGCTTCCGCTCGGTGAGGGATTCCATTCGCGGCGCCTGGTTCTCAAGAGTTCGCAGGTGGGGCATGTGGCGCCGGCGCAGCGGGCACGCTGGAGCCACAAGCGGCGGCTCGCATTGGCGTTGTCGCTCTTGCGCGAACCGGCTTTGGATGCACTCATCACCGACACTGCCGCTTTCGACGAACTGCCCGCAGTGCTGGCCCGCTTGGCGGCCGGCGCGCCGGACACCCTGTGCCAGCGCATTGACTACGCCTGAAACTTCGCACTACCTGGAGGCCTGCATGTACAGCGTCAACGTCCGAGATCACTTCATGATTGCCCACAGCTTCCGCGGCGATGTATTCGGGCCCGCGCAACGGCTGCACGGGGCGACCTATGTCGTCGATCTCGAACTGCACCGCGCCGAACTGGATGCGGACGGCGTGGTGGTCGATATCGCCCTGGCAACGGAGGTGCTGCGCGCGGTGGTGAGTGAGCTCAATCTGCGCAATCTCGACGACGATCCGGCCTTCGAGGGCCTGAACACGACCACGGAATTCATGGCCCGCGTGATCTTCGATCGCGTTGCGGCGCGCATCGAAAAGGGCGAACTGGGGCCTCACGCCAGCGGCTTGTCGTCACTGCGAGTGAAGCTGCATGAATCACACGTCGCATGGGCGGCCTATGAGGGCGCGCTGCCAGCGCACTCGCGTTGAGCACCCATTGCAGCTTTCTGGTGCCGGGCGATCTTGGCACTCGCACCGGCGGCTATATCTATGACCGCCGAATCGTCGATGGTTTGCGTGCCGAAGGATGGAAGGTCGACGTTGTGTCGCTCGGCGAAAGATGGCCTACGCCCGGCGCCGAAGCGCTGGCCTTGGCACGGCGCAGGGTCGAGGCGTTGCCGGACGACACCTTGGCTGTGGTGGATGGCTTGGCTTTCGGTGCCATGCCCGACCTGGCGGCTGAGCATGCGCAGCGCATTCGATGGATCGCGCTGGTGCATCACCCCTTGGCGTTGGAGACGGGCCTGTCTGACGAGATGCGGCGCGCGGTGTTCGAAAGCGAGCGCAAGGCGTTGGCAATGGCCCGAGGCGTGATCGTCACCAGTCCCTCGACCGGACGCGCGCTCGAAGTCTATGGAGTCTCATCGCCCCGCATCGCGGTGGTCGAGCCCGGGACCGATCCGGCCGCGATGGCCACCGGCTCCGGCTCCGGCTCCGAAGCATGGAACCTTCTTTGCGTCGCGACCGTGACGCCGCGCAAGGGCCACCGTCTTTTGATCGAAGCGCTCGCAGGGTTGATGGATCGGCGCTGGTCGCTGAATTGCGTCGGCAGCCTGACCATGGACCCGGAATGCGCCACAGCGCTTTCGTCCGCCATCCAAAACCATGGAATGGGCGAGCGAGTCATTCTCCATGGCGAGAAGGACGAGAACGGCCTGAATGCGCTGTACGAATCCGCAGACGTATTTGTACTGCCGTCGTTCCACGAAGGCTACGGCATGGCGCTGGCCGAGGCGCTTGCACGGGGACTACCGGTGATCAGTTCGCGGGCCGGCGCCATTCCCGACACAGTGCCCTCTGAAGCGGGTGTCCTGATACCGCCCGGAGACGGCGGTGAATTGCGAGAGGCCTTGCGGCGCCTGATGGATGACGCTGACTGGCGGGCCGGATTGGCTGAGGGCGCCCGCGCTGCCGGCCGCCTGCTGCCCAGTTGGCGGCAAAGCGCCGTTCGATTTGCAGCAGCGCTCGCGCGCTTTCAGTCGGCGGCCCACGAATGACCGGCTTCAGCGCCGATTGGCTCGCCATGCGCGAACCCTTCGATCATGCGGCGCGTCGGGCCGCGGCGGCTTCTTTCGACTTGCCGGCACTCGCAAGCCGTCTGCGTGCTGACAGTCCGGCACTCACGGTCGTGGACCTGGCTTGCGGCACCGGCGCCAATTTCCGCGAACTCGCACCGCGATTACGCGGTTCGCAGCGCTGGCTGCTCGTAGACCACGATCCACTGCTGTTGAGCACGCTGCCTGGCGTATTGGGTGCGTGGGCGCGGGTGCATGGCTTCGGGATTGAAGCAACGGGGGGCGGCCTGTGCATCGAGGGGGTCGACTGGTCGGCAGAGGTGCAACCCTTGCGCATCGATCTCGCGGGTGCGTTGGACGCCGTCCCTTTTGCGAAGGCCCATCTCGTCACCGCTTCAGCGCTACTCGATCTCGTGTCGATCGAATGGCTTGATGCATTGATAGGACATCTGAAATCGGCGAACGCGGCGGCTTTGTTCGCCCTGACTGTGGATGGGCGCGTGGCGTGGGACCCCGGCATCGAAGGGGACGAAGAGGTGCATGGGTTTTTCATGTCGCATCAGCGCGGAGCCAAGGGCTTCGGCCCTGCAATGGGTGCCGAAGCCGCGCGGCTGTCTGCGGAGCGCTTCACCGCCGCCGGTTTCAATGTCGCTCAAAGAACATCGGACTGGTGCATCGAGGGAGCCAACGGCGAGGCTGCGGCAATGGTCACTGCCATGGTGGACGGAATGAATGATGCCGCAATCGAGCAGGCGCCTGCGGCCCACGCGCTGGTCAGCAAATGGAGGGCGCAGCGGATGCGCCTGACAGGTCGCAGCCGCCTGACCGTGGGCCACCTGGACCTTCTTGCCATTCCGTGAACTTATATTCAGAAATTCTGATTAGTCGCAATAGCGTTTGATTTACTCGAGCAGCTCAATTCCTCGCCCTTGAGAAATATCTGATTTCCGCCGCGATCACGTGATTGGGCGCAGTGCCGCTCATAGAATCCTTTTTGCTGTCACAGCAAGAGGTATTCAATAGAGTCGCCGGATCGGGAGAAATCGCAAAGATATTGCATCCGCGACTGCAAAAAACTATTGAATTGCATTGCGAGCCACTCGGCTCGGTTGCCAATGCTGCCGGTCGTGCGTCTGCGGAGCGAGGAATTCCGCAGACGCATTCCGACGACCGGATAAACAATTCCAGCCATTGGGCCAATCTGTCCTCCGAAATTGCAGATTTCAATTCCCCAAGCCGGAGAGATCTACAGGTCTACTTCTGAGCTGCGCGTAAATTCAAATCCCAAAGCACATCGTCACCCATGCGAAACACGCGACTGGGCGGCCTTGGACAATCGCGCATCGCCGTGCTGGGCGGAAGCCTTAGACCGGGTCGCCCCGTGCCGATGAGCACGGGAGCAACGCTCAGGTGGAGCCGGTCCATGCAGCCCTGCGCAACAAAGCGCGAAACCGTGACGCCGCCGCCTTCGACAAACAAGACCCTGAGCCCTCGCTCGGCAAGCCCGTTCAGCAGGGCCTTCAGGTTCACGCCTCCTGAGCTGTCGACCAGATTTTCCAAGGCGAGTACCTGATCGGCACCGACGCGTTCCACGGCTTCGGCAACGCGCCGGGCATCGCATGCGAGCAGGGTCGGCGCCTGTGCGTCGGTCAGCGCTCGCAGCGTGGGCGGAAGACGCAGAGTCGGGTCGAGCAGCACACGCACGGGGTGCTGGCCGGCTACGAGGCGTGTCGTGAGCTGCGGGTTGTCGGTGGCGGCCGTGCCTGCGCCGACGATGACGGCGTCGCACAGCGCGCGCAGCCGATGCAGGTGCTTCAGGACTTCCGGGCCATTCACGTAGTTGGAATCACCGTTGTGCGTGGCGACATACCCGTCAAGACTCTGGCCCAACTGCCCGATCACCCAGGGGACGCCTCCATGGGGGCGGTCGAGCATCGGCTTGAACAGCTCGAACAATTCGATCGCGTCCTCATGCCACAGGCCACGCAACCTGAAGCCTCGCGATGCATCCCAGGCAAATGGGACGTCCGAGTCAGCCGGTTTTGTCCCATCGCGGCGGCGTGCCGCCACTTCGACGCAGAGAGGCCAAAGCGCATCCACGCCGGGGACGGAGGAAGTTGACTCGGGGCGTCGGCTCACTGGGCTACTTTCCGGCGTGAGCGATGTCTTCGTGGGTCATCAGGTTGGTTTGATGGCGAGGCTAAAGTGTCGGGTCGGATCCGTCTTTCTCGGATCGTTGACAGCACGGAAATCATCCATGAATTCGAACATCGTCATCATCGGCGGCGGTCACGCGGCTGCGCAACTTTGTGCCGGTCTGGTGGAGGCGGGGCAAGGAGCGCGAGTGCATCTGGTCTGCGAGGAGGCGGCGATCCCCTATCACCGGCCGCCGCTTTCGAAGACCTTCCTGAAAAGCCCCGAAGAGGCCCCCCAGTTGCATCGCGCCCAGGCATGGTACGGCGAATCGGGCATCACGCTGCATCTCGGCGATGCGGCATTGGCCATCGATCGCGCAGCACGCACCGTCACCATGCGCTCGGGCGCCGTGCTTGACTGGGGGCGCCTGGTGCTCGCCACGGGTACGCGAGCGCGGCGATTGGCTGCGTTGGACGGGCTGGACAACGTATTGCTTTTGCGAGCCGCCGACGATGCCGTTCAACTGCGTGCCAAATTGTCGGCTGCGCAGCACGTGACCGTGCTCGGCGGTGGCTTCATCGGCCTCGAAGTCGCAGCCACCGCGCTCGCGCTGGGCAAGCAGGTGGTGGTGCTGGAAAGCGCCGCGCGCCTCCTGAGCCGAGCAGTGTCGCCCGAGCTTTCTGCGCACGTCATGGCGACTCATCGCTCGGCCGGCATGGACATCCGCGTGGGCGTGCAGTCCGGCCAACCCTTCATCGCCGACAAACGCCTGACGGCCATCGAAGTCGACGGAAATCAAGCGCCGATCGATCTTTTGCTTCTCGGCATTGGCGCAGTGCCCGAAATGGGGCTGGCGCAAGCTGCGGGCCTCGAATGTGCCGACGGCATCGTTGTCGACGCCTATATGCAGACCAGCGATGAAGCCGTTCTGGCGGTGGGCGACTGCACGCGCTTTCCCGACCGGCGCACCGGTGCCGCACTGCGGCTCGAGTCCGTGCAGAACGCGAACGATCAAGCCCGCACGGCGGTGGCCACCCTCACGGGTGCCGCGCGCCCGCACGACGCCGTGCCGTGGTTCTGGTCCGACCAGGGCAGCCTCCGGCTCCAAATGGCCGGGCTGGTGCCGCCGGAAAGGCAGCCGGGCGCCGCCACATACCGCCGCCCCGGCGCCAACACTGCTTCGTTTTCGTTGCTGCACTACGTCGATGCGCAACTGCGGTGTGTCGAGTCGGTGAACGCGCCGGTCGACCATTTGATGAGCAGGAAGTTGCTGGAGGCGGGGCGCAGTCCGGACCCGGCTGTTGCAAGTGATCCTGCAGTGCCGTTGAAGACGCTCCTGGCTTAGCCTGAAGCGTTCCCGGACTCTGAATGTGCCGCGACGTTCTTTCGGATTTCGGCGTCCATGATTCGCGTGCCAGCGGCCAGCGCGGCTTCGTAGGTGTCCGCCCCGTACTCGGCAGCTCGCAAGACTTTGTGCGGCGCGCCGGTGGCGTCGGTTTCGAGCAGCGTCCAGATATAAGACCCAGGCGCAGGCTCGTCGATAACGAGTTTGATGGGATTCTTCATGACTCAATGCTGGGCGTGCGCGGGCGGATTTTCTGTAGGCCAAAGCCTACCTTTCAGCCGCGAACGCGCTGGCCTGCGGCTGCGGACCACGAAGTAGCACCGCACCCAGCACCGCGGCGATCGCCGCGAAGAAGGCGCCAGCCAGAAAGGCTGCGTGATAGCCGCCCGTGAGTGCCGAAGGCATGTCGAGTCCGAGCGCAACCAGTCTTTCGGTTCTTGCGGCGGCGACGCTTGCGAGCACCGCCAGGCCCAACGCACCGCCCATCATGAACGCCGTGTTGACGACGCCTGAAGCGAGACCCGATTCGCTTGGTGACACGTCGCCCATGGCCACGAGCAGCAGCGGATTCAGCGCCATGCCGGCGCCGAGCCCCAGCAGGATCATTCCGGGCAGGACGTCAGCGACGAAGCTCCCATCGACTGGCGCGCGAGCGAACAAGGCCAGTCCGGCCGAGGCGAGCAGCAGTCCGAAGGCCAGTGGGGCACGATTGCCGAACCGCATCACCAGCTTGGCCGAAAGCCCCAGAGAGAAGGCCGCCATGATCAGGTTGGCCGGAAGGAAGGCGAGACCCACCTGCATCGGGCTGCAACCCAGCACGAGTTGCAAGTACAGCGCCGAAATGAAGAACCACGCGAACATCGCGGCGGCCCAAAGCACCCCGATCACGTTGGCGGTCGACACATTGCGAAGGCGAAAAAGGCGCAGAGGCATCAGCGGGTGCTGCACCCGGGACTCGATGACGAGAAAGATCGCAAGCAGCGCCGCCGCGATGCCCAGCAGAACAAGGGTCTGCGCCGAAGTCCAGCCGGCCTCGTTGCCATTCACGATCGCATAGACGGCCAGCATCAACGACGCCGTGATCGCGACCGCACCGCCGACGTCCAGCCGTTCGCCGGCGGCCTGCCCGGGCGAGTCTGGCAGGAGCATCAGGCACAGCGCGTACACGGCCACCCCGATCGGCAGGTTGACCAGGAAGATCCAGTGCCAGCTCAAAGCGCCCGTCAGCAAGCCGCCCAGCAGTACGCCGATGCTGCCGCCGCCGGCGCACACGAATCCGTACACGCCCATCGCCTTGGCACGCTCCGAGGGCTCGGTAAAGAGATTCATGATCAGCGAAAGCGCCACGGCGGAAACCACTGCGCCGCCAAGCCCTTGTACGGCCCGTGACGCCACGAGCAAGGACTGGGAATTCGAGAGGCCGCACGCCAATGAAGCAATGGTGAACAGCGTGATTCCGGCCAGGAACAGCCGCCGATGGCCGAAGAGATCGCCGAGGCGGCCGCCCAGCAGAAGGAATCCGCCGAAGGTGAGCATGTAGGCGTTCACGACCCAGACGAGGGCGGTTTCAGAAAAGCCCAAGTCCTCGCGGATCGAGGGCAGGGCGACGTTCACGATCGTGGTGTCCAGCACGATCATGAGAACGCCGAGGCAGAGCACCATCAGTGCGAGCCAGCGTTTGCGGTTGTCCATGGGGTGGGGTTTCGCGGCGTTTGTGTACAGCATCCACAAACCTTATCAGAGAGGTTGAGCAAGGTCCACATCTGCCGATCGCGAACATTGCACCCGACGGCACTCTGGGGCTTGTAAGTTTGTAGGTAACGGTAGTTAAAATGTATTACATGAACACCGACCGCGATAACTTTCATGACTGGCACCGAGACAAGCCCGATACCACGTCGTTTTCAGGTTTGCATCGCAGCGAAATGTCCGGCAATGGCGAGCCTGTGGTGCGGTGGGGCCGGCTGTTTTTCTTCGTGGCGGTCGGCATCGCGGCGGTCGTGGCTTTCAGATATCTGGTGCGGTAGGCCGCGGGCTTTTGCGGTGAGCGCAATCCGGTGGAGCCCGTGACGTAGGATCGCTCCTCAAAAGGAGACTCGATGAGCACAACATCCGGAGGCGAGCCTGGCGAATTGGACATCTGGGCCGGGGAGATAGCTGCGATCACTGCGGAAGGCGGCGGCCATGGCAGCCTGACCGAGCGGAGCATCGCGAGCCTTCTGCGCGTGATTCGAGAGCAACTCAATCTCGAGGTCGTCTTCGTGGGCCAGTTCGTCGACGGCAATCGCGTATTCCGGCAAATCTCCTCCAAGAGTATTGACGCGATCATTCGGCCCGGTGATTCGCACCCGCGCATTGAAAGCATCTGCCAACGAATCGTCGACGGGCAGATGCCATGTCTGATACCGGACGTGACGAGCGCGCGTGTCGCGAACGGTTTGCCGGACTACTACCATGGCATGGGCGCGCATATCGGTGTGCCGGTGCTGTTCTCCGACGGAACGCTGTATGGCGTGCTGTGCGGATTCAGCTTCGAGCCCCGCTCGGATCTGGGCGAACGCGACGTGAAGCGCCTGGAGATGGCTGCCAATGCCACAGCAAGGCTGTTGGCCCAGGCTGAAGGTATCGAGTAGCGCGGCAGCGAACTATTTGACGCGCTGCTTGCCGAGCTTGCGGGCCAGCGTTCGTCGGTGCATCCCCAACCTGCGCGCAGTCTCCGAGATGTTGAAACCCGTTTCGGCGAGCGTCTCGTGGATGCGCTCCCATTCCAGGGTCTTGATGGACGTCGAGCGGTTGGTCAGTTCGACTTCAACGTTGCCCTCGGCCCGCCCGAACGCCGCCTCGATGTCGTCGGTATTCGACGGCTTCGCCAGGTAATGGCAGGCACCGAGCTTGATCGCCTCGACGGCGGTCGCAATACTGGCAAAACCGGTGAGGACCACGATCAGCATGGAAGGGTCGTGCGTGTTCAGTGTCTGCACGCAGGTAAGGCCCGAGGCGTCGCCATTGAGCTTGAGATCGACGACGGCATAGCCGGGCGAGTGCTCACGCAGGAGCTCGGTCACCTGCTCGAGGTTCGCCGCGAGCATGACCGAATAGCCCCGGCGTTCGAACGAGCGGCCCAGCGTGCGCGCAAAGGCGGCATCGTCTTCCACGATCAAGAGCAGGCGTTCAGCTTCAGCTTCCATGTGGGTTGTCCTCTTTGCTCTGTTCGCTCTGGTCGCTCTCTTCGTCTTCTTCGAGAGTGATTGAAGCGAGCGGCAGCGTCAGCGTCACGACCGCACCGCCTTCGGGCCGGTTGCGTGCAGTGACGCTTCCGCCGAGCGTGCGCGCCACGTTGACCACCAGGAAGAGACCGAGTCCGCCGCCGGGCCGACCCTTGCTCGACTGATAGGGCTTGCCGAATTGAGCGAGCATCTCGGGCGCGAAGCCGGGGCCGACATCGATCACCGTCAGTGTCAACGCGTCGCCGTCATGCGCGGCGACGAGGCCGAGCCAGTGCGGCGAAGCCTCCAGGGCATTGTCCAGCACGTTGTAGATCATCTGCTTGAGTGCCGAATCCGAGACCATGGGCAGGTCGTGGCCGAACCGGTTTTCATAAGCAAAGGAAGCGGCGGCGCGCGTCGTTCGCCATTCTTCGACGAGGTCGTCGAGAAAGGTGCTGACGGTCGTCTCTTCCGAATTTTCCCCGCGCGCCTCGCCGGCCGACAGCAGGATGCCCGTCAGGATGGTTTTACAGCGCTGGACCTGGGCCTGCATCTCAGTGACCTCATCGAGCAGTTCGGGATCGGAAGTGAAGTGCGGCAGTCGTCGCCAATCGCCCAGGATCACCGCCAGCGTGGCAAGCGGCGTGCCCAGTTCGTGCGCGGCACCCGACGCCAGGAGGCCCATGCGCACGATGTGCTCTTCCTCGGCGGCGCGTTGGCGCAGGTCTGCCAGCCGCGCGTCGCGTCCGCGCAAGATCCGGCTGATCCGGGTGATGAAGATCACCAGCAGCGCGGCTATGAGCGCAAAGCAGATCAACATCCCGATGACGAAGGGGCTGAACAAGCCTTGGCTGTAGGAGCGCGGAAGTGCGAGCGGCTCCGAAAAGAGTGCAAGACCGGCGAAGCAGGCGGTCGTGATGCCGACCATCGTCCAGGTCGACCACGCGTCGAGCAACACCGCGCCCAGGATCACCTGCAGCAAATAGAGGAAGACGAAGGGATTCGTCGCGCCGCCGCTGAGATACAGCTGGGCCGTCAACATGGCGACGTCCACCAGCAGCGCAACGAAAAGCTCTGTGTTGGTCACGTCCCTGTGGATGCGCCACCGCAGTTGGCTGGCAGCATTGAAGGCTGCAAGGCAGGCCAACACCGCCAGCATCTGGTCGAGCGGCAGGTGGATTTCGAACCCGAAATGCACGACCATGATGGTGGCCACCTGCCCGACCACCGCGATCCAGCGCAGCTGGATCAACTGCTGCATGTTCTTGAGCCCGGTCGCGTCCCCCGTGCGCCTGCCTTCAGTCATGGATGGCATCTTCGTTCGTTCGGGCCATCGGATTTCGCCGCAGGCGAAGTTCATCACGTCCCACGTACCAGGCGGCGCAGGCGATCATCAGGGCCAGGGCAAACCACGTGACTGCGTACGTCAGATGGCTGTTCGGGAATTCGATCACCGTCAGTCCGCCCACAGGCCGATTCCCATTGCCGGCCGATGCGGCACCGGCACGTTGAGCGGGTTCGGCATCCACGAAGTAGGGCGCCACGAGCGTCAGGCCGCGGGCGGTTGCGATGGCCTGGACGTCACGCGAATACCAGCGGTTTGCGGCGGGGTCGTTCTTGCGCATGAAGCTGCCGCCAGGTTCGGACATTCGCAGGAGGCCGACGACGGTCGTCTCGCCCGTTGGCTCGTTGGCACTGCGAGTGGCGCGATCGCGGCTTTCGGGCGGAACAAAGCCGCGATTGACCAGCAATACGCTGCCATCGGCGGCGCGCAGCGGCGTCAGTACCCAATAGCCGCCGCCGAGCGCTGTGGTCGCTTGAACCAATGTTTCCCGGTCGTGGAGAAATGTGCCCGTCGCCGTGACGCGCCGATATTCGTCGGCGGCTGCATTCACCTGCGGCCATTCGTCCGGGCTGGGCGCAATAACGGCGGGTGCATGCACTCGCTGATCGACACGCTCGATAAGGTCGAGCTTCCAGGCCCGTCGCTCGAGTTGCCAGACCCCGAGCGCGACGAAGCCCGCGAACATCAGCGCTGCGCAGAGCGCGAGCGCAACCAGGACCGGCGCGGAACGGGGACCGCGCTCGTTCAAGGCATCTTGTGCATGTCGGTCATGCCCGGCATCATGTTGTGGTTGAGGTGGTACATCACCCACAACGACCCGCTCAGCGTAATCACGACCAGCACCACAGTGAAGATCAACGCCAGCATCGTCCAACCGTTCTCGGACTTCGCGTTCATGTGCAGGAAGTACACCATGTGCACCACGATCTGCACCGCGGCAAAACCGAGAATCACCAAGGCCGTGACACTGGACTTCTCGAAGACGTTGCCCATCACAAGCCAGAACGGAATTGCCGTCAGGATCACCGACAGCACGAAACCCGTCATGTAGCCCTTGAACGTCGAATGGGGCGCGCCATCGTCATGGCCGTGGTGATCGCCGTGATGGTCGTCATGGGCGGAGATTTCGTCATGCGCGCTCATGGCAGCACTCCCATCAGGTACACGAAGGTGAAGACGCCGATCCAGACGACGTCCAGAAAGTGCCAGAACATCGACAGGCACATCAGCCGGCGACGGTTCGCGGCGATGAAGCCGTGCTTGCCCACCTGCACCATGAGCGTGATGAGCCAGACGATGCCGAAGGTCACGTGCAGACCGTGCGTCGCCACCAGCGCGAAGAACGACGAAAGGAACGCGCTGCGCTGCGGACCGTTGCCTTCGTGGATCAGGTGCGCGAATTCGTAGAGCTCGATGCCGATAAAGCCGGCGCCGAGCAGGCCGGTCACCAGCAGCCAGATCATTGTGGCTTTCACGCGGCTGCGCTGCATCTCGATCATCGCGAACCCGTAGGTGATCGACGACAGCAGCAGCAAGGAGGTGTTCAGCGCCACCAGCGGCAGATCGAACAAGTCGGCGCCCGACGGGCCTGCCGCAAAGCTGCGGCCAAGGACGCCGTAGATCGCGAACAGGCACGCGAACACCAGGCAGTCGCTCATCAGGTAGAGCCAGAAGCCGAGCATCGTCCCGTTTTCGGGATGGTGTTCGTCGCGCAGGTAGAAGCGCGAACTCGGGTTGGCGCTCAGGGCGCCGGCAGGGGAGAGGGCAGTAACGTCAGACATGGGCGGCCAGGAGGCGAGTGCGATCGCCTTCGGTGCGGACGACTTCGTCCGCCGGGACGTGATAGTCGCGCTTGTAGTTGAAGGTATGGATGATCACTGCGGCAAGCATCGAGAAAAAGCCGATGCCCGCAACCAGCCACATTTGCCAGATGAGCGCGAAGCCGCAGACCGCCGCGAGCGCGGCGATGATGAAACCGGCGCCGGTGTTCTTCGGCATGTGGATGGGAATGAATCCCTCGAGCGGCCGGGTGTAGCCGTGCTTCTTCATGTCGTCCCAGGCGTCGTTTTCATGCACGCGGGGCGTGAACGCGAAGTTGTAGGCGGGCGGGGGCGACGAGGTCGACCATTCGAGCGTACGGCCATTCCACGGATCACCAGTGAAGTCGCGAAGCTGGTCCCGGCGAAGGTAGCTCACCACGAACTGGATGATCAGGCAGGCAATGCCCACTGCGATCAGCACGGCGCCCAGCGCGGCGATCTGGAACCAGATCTGCAGCGAAGGATCATCGAAATGGTTCAAGCGGCGCGTGACGCCCATCAAACCCAGGACATAGAGCGGCATGAAGGCGAGATAGAAGCCGACGACCCAGAACCAGAACGAGCACTTGCCCCAGAAGGGATCGAGCTTGTAGCCGAACGCCTTCGGGAACCAGTAGGTGATACCGGCCAGCATGCCGAACAGCACGCCACCGATGATCACGTTGTGGAAGTGCGCGATCAGGAAGAGGCTGTTGTGCAGCACGAAGTCAGCCGGAGGCACTGCAAGCAGCACGCCCGTCATGCCGCCGATGACGAAGGTGATCATGAAGGCGATCGTCCACATCATTGGCAGCTCGAAGCGAATGCGGCCCTTGTACATGGTGAACAGCCAATTGAAGATCTTCGCTCCGGTGGGGATCGAGATGATCATCGTCGTGATGCCGAAGAACGAGTTGACGCTCGCCCCGGAGCCCATCGTGAAGAAGTGGTGCAGCCAGACGAGGTACGAAAGAATCGTGATCACGAGCGTCGCGTAGACCATCGACGCATAACCGAAGAGCCGCTTGCCGCAGAACGTGGCGACGATCTCGGAGAAGATGCCGAACGCTGGAAGGATCAGGATGTAGACCTCTGGGTGGCCCCAGATCCAGATCAGGTTCACGTACATCATCGGGTTGCCGCCGAAGTCGTTCGTGAAGAAGTTCGTTCCGACGTAGCGGTCGAGCGACAGCAGCGCGAGCACGGCGGTCAGCACAGGGAAGGCAGCGACGATCAGGATGTTGGTGCAAAGGGCGGTCCAGGTGAAGATCGGCATCTTCATCAGCGTCATGCCCGGAGCGCGCATCTTCACGATGGTGGCGATCAGGTTGACCCCTGACAGCAAGGTACCGACCCCCGCGATCTGCAACGACCATATGTAGTAGTCGACGCCCACGTCGGGACTGAACTGCAGCCCCGACAGCGGCGGATACGCCAACCAGCCGGTGCGCGCGAATTCCCCGACGAACAGCGACGCCATGACGAGCGCCGCGCCGAAGGTGGTCATCCAAAAACTGAAGTTGTTCAGGAACGGAAAGGCCACGTCGCGCGCGCCGATCTGCAGCGGCACGATGTAGTTCATCATGCCGGTGACGAGCGGCATGGCGACGAAGAAGATCATGATCACGCCGTGGGCCGTGAAGATCTGGTCGTAGTGGTGCGGCGGCAGGAATCCGGCCTGGTCGCCGAATGCGACCGCCTGCTGGGCGCGCATCATGATCGCGTCGGCAAAACCGCGCAGCAGCATCACCAGGCCGAGAATGATGTACATGATGCCGATTCGCTTGTGGTCGATGCTGGTGAACCAGTCGCGCCACAACGGGCCCCAGAGACGGAAGTAGGTCAGCGCGCCGAGAATGGCCAGGCCGCCAATCGCAACACCGATGAACGTCGCAAGAAGAATCGGCTCGTGAAAGGGAATCGCGTCCCAGGTGAGGCGGCCGAAGATCAGCCTCGTCAAATCTAGATGTTCAGGCATCGTTACTCTTGGATGCGAAGGTTGGTACTCGGGACCGACAGGCCGACCGGGTCATTGGGAGTGCACATGGCTGCGACGTAGGTGCGAAGAGGCGAATTCTTCCCGTCAGGTTGCCAGGGGCGCGAGGTGACGTTGAAGGTGCCGGCAGGCCCGGCCACGCCGCCGCCTGCATCGATGGCCATCATTTGATGAATGCACATCTTGTTCCGGTCCACGCAGCGATTCAGGATCGCTTGGTAGAGATCGCTTTCGACCGTGCCGAAATGACGAATCGGGTCGCGCTCGCTCGGGCGCTCCAGTTCCTGGTACACCGCGCGGGTCAGGGCACTGTTGCTGGACTTGGCCTTCTGGACCCACTGTTCGAAATCGGCTTCGCTCACGCCATGGAACTTGAAGCGCATGTTCGAGAACCCAGCGCCGCTGTAGTTGGCGGAGAAGCCCTCGAACTCGCCCGGCTGGTTGATGACCGCGTTGAGCTTGGTCTCCATGGAAGGCATCGCGTAGATCTGGCCAGCCAGCGCCGGGATGTAGAACGAATTCATGACCGAAGAGGCCGTGATCTTGAAGACGATCGGCCGATCGACCGGCGCCGCCATCTCGTTGACGCTCGCGATGCCTTGCTCGGGATAGATGAAGAGCCACTTCCAGTCGAGTGCGACCACTTCGACCGTGAGTGGCTTGACGTCGTCAGGCACCGGCCGCCCGGCTTCGATCCGCCTCAATGGGCGATAGGGATCCAGTGTGTGAGTGCTGATCCAGGTGATGGCACCCAGCGCGATGATGATGAGCAGCGGGGCTGCCCAGATGGCCAGTTCGAGTTCGGTGGAATGGTCCCATTCCGGCGAGTACTTGGCTTCCTTGTTCGACTGTCGGTATTTCCAGGCGAAGAAGATGGTCAGGCCGATGACCGGCACGATGATGAGCAGCATCAACACCGTTGAGATGACGATGAGCTGACCTTGCTGACGGGCGATATCGCCGGACGAATTCAGAACCACCGTGTTGCACCCCGCCAACATGGCGAGCGGGAGCAAGAGTAGTCCGCGAAAGTTCTTGAGGGGAGGCATGCCGGAGAATGGTGCGTTTGCTGGGCAAAGAGTCCAGAATCTACTTGGTTTGGCCTGCGCCGGATATTGGACGTTTTGTCCTATGGCGGCAATCCCGATTCGGTGAGACGCTCGCGAAGTCCACTTGACGACACACGAACCAGAGCAGAAATGACGATGTCAGGCATCAGTAGCACCGAACACGAACTGAACTCGACCCTTCATGGGGGCGACTCGGACCACTCACACGTCACACCTTCGGAGATCGCCGTTGGCGTGGTGATTGGGCGCGCGTCGGAGTATTTCGACTTCTTCGTCTATGGGATCGCCTCGGTCCTGGTCTTTCCGGCGGTGTTCTTTCCTTTCGAAAATCGCCTCGAAGGGATTCTCTTCGCCTTCACGATCTTTTCGTTCGCGTTCATTGCCCGTCCCTTTGGCACCGTCATATCGATGACTGTCCAGCGCCGCTTCGGGCGCGAGGCCAAACTGACAATCGCGCTGTTCCTGCTGGGCATATCGACGGCGGGCATGGCCTTTCTTCCGGGCTACGCGAGCATCGGTTTCACGTCGATCATCCTGCTGTCGCTCCTGCGTGTCGGGCAGGGGCTGGCGCTGGGTGGTTCGTGGGATGGGCTCCCTTCGCTGCTGGCGCTCAATGCCCCCGCGAATCGCCGCGGGTGGTACGCGATGCTTGGTCAACTGGGCGCCCCTGTTGGTTTCTTCCTGGCGAGCGCGCTGTTTGCGTTTCTCTATTCGAGCCTCTCGCTCGAGGACTTTCTCGACTGGGGATGGCGTTACACCTTTTACGTGGCTTTTGCGATCAACGTGGTCGCGTTGTTCGCGCGCCTCAGGCTGGTCTCGACCAACGAATACGATCGCTTGCTCGAGGCGCGTGAACTTCAGCCGACCGACGTGGTCGAGATGACGCGCTCGCAGGGCTACAACATCGTCATTGGCGCCTTTGCGGCTCTGGCAAGCTATGCGCTGTTCCACCTGATCACCGTTTTCCCGCTCTCGTGGATCACGCTGTACTCGACGCAGTCGATCACCGAGTTCCTTTTGGTGCAGATGGTCGGCGCCGTGCTCGGGGCCATCGGCATCGTTGCTTCGGGCCTGATTGCCGACCGGATGGGCCGGCGTAACACGCTCGGCAGCCTTGCGGTGCTCATTGCAGTGTTCAGCGGTTTTGCGCCAACGCTTCTGGATGGCGGTCGCCTTGGCCAGGACGTGTTCATCCTAGTGGGCTTCGTGATTCTGGGCTTGTCGTACGGACAGGCGGCGGGTGCCGTCACCGCGAATTTCGAGGCGAAGTACCGCTACACGGGCGCTGCGTTGACTTCCGATCTGGCATGGCTGATCGGCGCCGCTTTCGCGCCGCTGGTGGCGCTGGGCCTTTCGTCGCACTTCGGACTCGGTTACGTCAGTGTCTATCTGCTTTCAGGCGCCGTCTGCACTCTCGTGGCCCTGCGCATTAACCGGGCGCTCGAAATCCGCGAATAGCCGATCAACGGCGGACGCGCCACTGCTTGAAGAGCGCTACTGCCAGCGTAATCACGAGCGCCGCCAGAATCAGCTTGTGTTCGTAGGGTCGAAAGTGCCCGACCCACGAATGCACCCAGCCCATGAGCTTGACGCCAAACAGCACCACGACCGTGGACCAGACGACTGCAGCCACCGCGCAGAGGCCGGCGTAAAGCAAGGCCGACATCCGGCCCATACCGAGCGTCGCCGGCATCGCGATGCGCAAGCCCCATGCAAAACGCATCAGGAAAATCGTCGCCACAGGATGGCGCGAGACAAACCCGTTCACCCGCTCAATGTGAACGCGCAGCTTGGGACGGTTTGCAAGCAGTTCCAACCCCTTGCGGCGGCTCAGGTGGAAATAGAACTGGTCAGTCAGGAAGGCCGACGCTGCGCCGCAAGCAATCAAGGGACCTAGCGAAAGATAGCCCTGATGCACCGCAAAGGCGCCCAGCATCAGGATCGTCTCGCCCTCGAACAGCCCGGCGAAAAACACCACGGGATAGCCGTAGTTCTGGAGCAGTTCTGACAGATGCATGCCCGAATGATGCCGGGAAGAATGGTGTCAGTAGCTCGTCTCGCCCTTCGACTTGATCTCCCCTTCCTTGTTCGCGCGTGTTGCTTCGCCGGCGCGCGTCCTTCGGGCCGAAGAGCGATCGGTGCTCTGTACGGGCGCGCGTGCGTTGGGAACGGGATTGCCTTCGCCCAATTGCGGACCTCTCGCTGCTTCCTCGCCGATGCTGCGGCGCTGAGCGCGTGCGGCTGCACGTTGCTCGGGCGAGAAGCGGGGCTCGGCCGCAGGGATGGGATCACCTTCACTCATCTGGGGGCCCCTTGCGGCCTCGGCCCCTTGCTTGTTCCGTTCGGCGCGTGCGGCCGCACTGTTGTCGGTTCCGAAAACCTGCGCGCTGGCGCTCAGCGTCAGCAGCAGGCCGGCGGCCGCTGCCGCCGTCGAGGCAAGAATCTTCATTTCAAACTCCACAAGATCATTGCAAGTATGCGTCGACTGCCGTGCGGAAGGCGTCTCAAGGCGCTTTCGGGTCGGCCTTCGGAACGTTTCCGTTCTTGAGCCTTTCGCGGAAGAGCGCCGCGCGCATCAGGAAAATGGTCGTAACCGGCGCGGTGAGTGCAACGAACAACGCGATCAACGAAGCGTGCAGGAAAAGATTGAAGCCCTGGACCGAAAAATAGACGATCGTCGCGAGGGTCATGCTCCACACGCCCAAGGTCGCGCCGAGCGTCGGCGCATGGATTCGACGGAAAAACGTCGGCAGCCGCGCCAGCCCGAAAGAACCAATGGCAGCAAAAGCGGCGCCTGTCAGAGCGAACACCGCGGTCAGGATCTCTGCCCACATTGGCAGTGGGGCTTGGATGAATTCGTTCATGCGCAATCTCCGTTCGTCATTCGATCACCTCGCCGCGCAGCAGGAATTTCGCGAGCGCCGTCGAACTCACGAAGCCGAAAAGCGCAATCAGCATCGCAGCCTCGAAATAGACGTTGCTCGTATAGACGATGCCCAGCACCAGCATCATGAGCATTCCGTTGATATAGAGGCAATCGAGCGCCATCACACGGTCCTGCGCAGTGGGCCCGATGAGCAGGCGAGCGACGGCGCAGGTCATGGCGACGGCGAGCAACAGCAGCGCAAGCTTGAGTGCCCAGAACAGGATCGGTGTCATGATTCGAAGATCTCCATCAGCGGGCGTTCATAGCGGGACTTGACCATGGCAACGAAGGCCACCTCGTCGGGTTCGTCGAACAAGTGGATCAGCAGGCTGGATCGATCGAATGAAACCTCGCCCCAAGCGGTGCCGGGGGTGAGGCAGATAATCATCGCGAGCACCGCCAGCGCGTTCGGGTCCCGGACATCGAGCGGCACTCGAACGAAGCATGGGTTCATGCCGGCGTTGCGCTGGGTCAGCAGCAGTCGCGCCACCGTCAAGGCGGAGCGGATCATGTCGTAGAGCACCAGACCACTCAACCGCAGCGCAACGCCAGGGCGTCGCATCTTGACGGTCGAAGGCCTGAGCGACTGCGTCAGCAACGGCACGGCGAATGCCAGGATCGCTGCAAGCAGCAGCGTCGCGACATCCATTGATTGGTTGAGCAGCAGCCATACGACAAACAGGCCCAGCGAAAGCGGGGGCGATGGGATCCAGCGCTTGATCATTTGGCGGCTCCGGCTTCAGAGGTCGGGCTTGGCACCTCCCGCGCGCCGAGCACGGCAGCCCGATAGGCAGTCGGGGTCCGGAGGCTTTCGGCCGTGGCGACGGCGTGTTGCATCACCGGTCCCGCCCAGAACGTGAGCGCAAAACACGCCGCGAGGAGCGCCGCCACCGGCAGAACTTCGAGTGCCGGCAGCGCAGGCAGCGTCGCATGAGCCTGGGTCCAGAAATGCCGGATGCCGGTGCGGCTCAAGGCGATCAGCGTGAAGAAGCCCGACAGGAGCAGCAGCGCCATGAAGGCCCACGCCGCTGGAGCGACCTTCGAGACACTGAAGAGTCCAGACAGCATGGCGAATTTGCCGACGAAGCCGGACAGCGGCGGCAGCCCAGCCAGCAAGATCGTGCATCCGACGAAACTGAGGCCCAGGAAGGCGACCCCCGCCGGAATGGCTCGCCCATACAACGCCTGCGCGTGGTCGTCGAGATTCACGTCATCCGACCTCCGCAAGTCTTCGGACAGAAACGGCGCATCCCCGGCTGCCTCGTGCGGCGCGATGCTCATTCCTGCATTGCGCCAGCGCTCGATCATGTCGATCAGCAGGAAGAAGGCGCTCACCGCGAGCGTCGAGCTCAGCATGTAGTAGAGGGCGCCAGCCCACATGGCCGGCTGGCCAAACCCAATGGCCGCCAGCAGCGTGCCTGCCGAAACCAGCACGCTGAAGCCAGCGAGATTGGAAAGCCGCTGCGTGCCGACGATCCCCAGTGCGCCCACGAACAAGGTCGCCAGCCCCGTCGTGACCAGCGCTCCTTGTCCGAACTCCGCGGAAGCACCCGTGTCCGGCGCGAACATGACCGTCCATAGGCGCAGCAAGGTGTAGATGCCAAGCTTGGTAAGGAGAGCGAACACCGCACCCACGGGCGAAACCGCGGAACTGTACGCCGGCACGAGCCAGAAGTTCAGCGGCCACGCACCGGCCTTGGCGAAGAAGGCCGTCGCAAGGATGGCCGCGGCCGCGTGCACCAGCCCGCGATCGGCCGGCGAGATCTGGGCGATGCGCACGCCGAGGTCCGCCATGTTCAACGTACCGGTCACGCCGTACAGCAATGCGGCGCCAATCAGGAACAGCGACGAAGCCGCCAGGTTGATTGCAATGTAGTGAAGCCCCGCATGCACGCGCAGCCGGCCCGAGCCGTGCAGCAGCAACCCATAAGAGGCTGCGAGCATGACCTCGAAGAAGACGAAGAGATTGAACAGGTCCCCCGTCAGGAAGGCGCCATTGAGGCCCATGAGCTGCAATTGCAGCATCGGGTGGAAATGAACGCCGGCTCGATCCCACCGCGAAGTCGAATAGATGGAGGCGGCGAACGCGACCACCCCGGTGAGCGCCACCATCATCGTCGAGAGACGATCCGCAACGAGCACGATGCCGAAGGGCGCATGCCAGTTGCCCGGCAGATAGACGCCGATCGAGCCTGGGCCGCCCCCGGTCGCAGGCGCATTGACCCAGCGCAGCAAGGCAAGCGCTGCGAGAAGTCCGATCAGGCCGGATGCGACGCTCAAGGCGGACTTTGCCCGCCGTCGCTGTTCACCCAGGAGCAGCATGAGACCTGCGGTAAGCATCGGCACCAGGATCGGCACGGCGATCAGGTGCGGCATGCTGAATTCGAGCAGCCTGTCGATCAGGTTCAAGAAGCCGGTCATTCCTGCGGCTCCCGGCGTTCTTCGCCATCCACGTGGTCGGTGCCCGTCAGCCCACGCGAGGCCAGCAGCACCACGAGAAACAGCGCTGTCATCGCAAAGCCGATGACGATCGCCGTGAGCACCAGCGCCTGTGGCATCGGGTCGGCAGTGTTGGCAAGGGTGGCGGCAATGCCGGGCTCGAGCACCGGTTCGCTGTCGAGCTTCAGCCGACCCATGCTGAAGATGAAGAGATTGACCGCATAGGAGATCAACGTGAGACCCATGATCACCTGGAAGGTCCGCGGCCGCAGCAACAGGTACACGCCCGATCCGGAGACGATGGCAATGGCGATGGCGAGAACGATTTCCATCAGGCGACCGCCTCCTTCGCAGCGAGGGCGGTACGAGCCGCGTCTTTTTCAGCCTGTTCGTCGGACCAGCGATGGCTGCGAATCGATTGGTGGGCGAGTGCCGTGAGGATCAGCATCGTGGCACCGAGCACGAGCGCGAACACGCCCATGTCGAAGAACAGCGCGCTGGGCACATGCACCTCTCCGAGGATCGGCAAGTGAAGGTGCGCCGTGTGCGTGGTGAGGAACGGATAGCCGAGCACGATGGCGCCGCCACCTGTGGCCAGTGCAAGCAGGAGGCCAACGGCAATCCACCGCCTGGGATAGATGCGCAGATGCTCTTCGACCCATTCGGTGCCCGAGACGATGAACTGGAGCAGCAGCGCGACCGACATCACGAGCCCGGCCACGAAGCCGCCGCCGGGCTGGTTGTGGCCGCGCATGAAGAAATAGACCGAAACGAGCACCGACAGCGGGAGCAGCAGGCGCACCAGCACGGCAGGGACCATCAGGTAGCCGACGGCGGTGTCCTTGGCGCGGCGTGGATTGAGCAGATCGGTGTTCGTGTCGTCGGCCAGCAGCCGCTGTTGCAGCGGCAGCGCCATGGATTCCGGAGCCGGTCGGAAGCGGCGGAGCAGCGCATAGACCGTCAGCGCAACCACGCCGAGGACCGTAATTTCTCCGAACGTATCGAAGCCGCGAAAGTCGACGAGCATCACGTTCACGACGTTCGTGCCGCCGCCGCGGGTGAGGGCGCGCTCCAGGAAGAAGGACGAGATGCTTTGCGGGAAAGGTCGCGTCATCATCATCCACGCGATCGAGCCGAGCCCGGCGCCCGCAGCGATTGCCACCGCTATGTCGCGTGCACGCCGTGCCCGAGGGCGCAATCGCCCGTCTGCCGCCTGCCGTGTGGCCGAGCGCATCGGAAGCCATCGCAGACCGAGGAGGATCAGCACCGTCGTCACCACTTCGACCACCAACTGAGTGAGCGCGAGATCCGGTGCCGAGAACCAGATGTAGGTGATGCAGCACACCAGCCCGGCGCCCGAAGCGAGCATCAGCGATGCGAGCCGGTGAAACTTGGCTTGCCACGCGGCGGCTACTGCGCAGGTGCATCCAATGAGCCAAGTCATCGCAAACATGGGCGAGAACGGAAGCATTGAGCGCGATCCGCTTTCGGCCGGCGTGAAATAGAGCGCCGCGCCTGCACCGGCAACCGCTACGCTGACGAGAAGAAGCAATTGCGTCTGCAGCCGTCGGGTGCCCAGGAGACGCCGGCCACGCCGGCCTGCTTCACTCAGGCGCGCGAGCAGATTCTCGAAGATGCGTTGTCCATCGAAGCGGCTTAGGAGAGGCGTCGTCTCCAAGGCGCCGCGTGCGCGCCCTCGGCGTTGCAGCAGGTAGATCACCACGCCTCCGAGTGAAGCGGTCAGGCTCATCGCCAGCGGTTGATTGAAACCGTGCCACACGGCCAGGCTGTACTCCGGCAACTGGCCACCCACGACTGGCGTTGCGGCTGCGATCAGGAAGGCACCCACCGACCATGCCGGCGCTATGCCCACCACCAGGCAGATCAACACCAGCAACTCGACCGGTACGCGCATCCAATGCGGCGGCTCGTGCGGCTTTTTCGGCACTTCGGGTGGCCCGCATGGCGGACCGAAGAACACGTCGAACACGAAACGCAGCGAATACGCGACGCTGAACATGCCGGCGACAGTCGCGAGGACGGGCAAGCTCTTGCTGACCCATGGCGTTGCTTCGACCAGCGCAGTCTCGGCAAAGAACATTTCCTTGGACAGGAAGCCGTTGAGCAGCGGCACACCAGCCATCGCTGCGCTCGAGATGATCGCCAGCGTGCCCGTGATCGGCATCAGCTTGAGCAGGCCACTGAGCTTTCGAATGTCTCGCGTGCCGCTTTCGTGGTCGATGATGCCGGCCGCCATGAAGAGCGACGCCTTGAAGGTCGCGTGATTCATGATGTGGAACACCGCCGCGACGGCCGCAAGATCGCTGTTGAGCCCCAACAGCAGCGTGATCAGCCCGAGATGAGAGATGGTCGAATACGCGAGCAGCGCCTTGAGGTCACGCTGGAACATCGCTACGTATCCTCCCAGCAGCAGGGTGATCGCTCCTGCGCCGCCCACGAGCCAGAACCATTGCTCGGTGCCGGAAAGTACAGGCCAGAGGCGTGCCATCAGAAATACGCCGAGCTTCACCATCGTCGCCGAATGCAGATAGGCCGAGACGGGTGTCGGTGCCGCCATGGCGCGTGGCAGCCAGAAGTGAAAGGGGAATTGCGCGCTCTTGGTGAAGGCACCCAGCAGCACCAGCACCAGTGCGGCGGGATAGAGGCGACTGGCGCGGATCTCGTCGCCGGCGGCGAGAACCGCGTCGAGTTCGTAGCTGCCGACGATGCGCCCCAGCACCAGCACGCCCGCCAGCAGACAAAGGCCGCCCGCGCCGGTGACCGTCAGCGCCATGCTCGCACCACGTCGCGCATCACGACGGTGATGCCAGTAGCCGATCAGCAAGAATGAGAAGAGACTGGTGAGTTCCCAGAACAACACCATCTGGATGAGGTTGCCTGAAAGCACCACGCCCATCATTGCGCCCATGAACGCGAGAAAGAACGAGAAGAAGCGCGGCACCGGATCGGACGGCGACATGTAGTAGCGCGCATAGAGCACCACCAGCGCGCCGATGCCCAGGACCAGCATGGAGAATAGCCATGCGAAGCCGTCCATGCGAAGGATGAGATTCAACCCGAGTGCCGGCATCCACTCGATTTCTTGCCGGATCACTTGGCCGCTTGCGACTGTCGGGAAGAACCAGGCTGCCTGTATGGCGCAGCCTAACGCAACGAGGCCTGCGAGCGTCGATTCCCGGTTGCGCGCGTCAGATGGCAGCAGAGCCGCGATGACGCTCGCGATGAAGGGAAGAGCAACGAGAAAGACAAGGGGCATTGCGATCAATTCTATCGATCGACCCCGGCGCGACCATTCGCTCTCAAGCGACCATGTGCTGCACCGTTCGGATACCGAGCCAGGTAAGAACAAGCGATCCGGCAAGGTGCAGCGCTGCCGTCCCCATTGCCAGGCCGAAGCGATCGGTCAAGAGCATCCCGACCACTTCCGCGGAGAAGCTCGAGAAAGTTGTGAGGCCGCCAAGAAACCCGGTGATAAGCGCGAGCCGCCAGACGGGATCGAGCTGCGGCATGCCGTCGAACATGGCGACTGCGATTCCGATCAGGTAGCCCCCGATCAAGTTGGCCGCCAATGTTCCCCACGGCAGCGAAGCCCCTGAGTTGAGCCACAGGTTGAGCCCCCATCGACTGAGCGCGCCGACAGAGGCACCGATGCAGATGGCGACCAAGTGGATGGGGTGCATGGCGACTAAGGTGTGGATGGCGTTGAAAGGTGTCGCGAAGCATAAGTTCAAAGACTGGCGCATCGTTCGGTATTACCGCGATGGCAAATGAAAAAAGGGCCGCTTGAGGCGGCCCGCGCTGTGGCGTCAGCGACGCCTTGCGTTCTTCTTACTGCTTGGCCGGTTCTTTAGCGGCTGCGGCTTCCGCCTTCTTCGGCTCGGCCTTCTTCGCGTCGGGTTTCACTGCCGGTTCTGCAGCATGTGAGTAGGCTTGGCCATTGACCGTGAGGCCTTCAGCCGACAGCTTGGCTGCCGATTTTTCCTTCACGCCTTTGACGCGGCTCATGAAGTCGGGCCAGTCCTTGAACTCGCCTTGCTTGCGCTCGTCGAGGATGCGCTTGGAAAGTGCGGGGCCGACGCCCTTCAATCCATCGAGGTCCGCTTCCGTTGCCTTGTTGGCATCGACTGCCGCCCAAGAGGCGACCGCGAACAGCATGGCCGTAGCGGCCAAGATTTTCTTCAACATTTAAAACTCCCTGACATTGCTTTTTTTGTGAAACGCCTTTGGCGCTCCGCCGCATGCCGAATGCGTGCGGCGCCGCGATGATAGCGGGAGTTCGAAACTGATCTTCAGAGTTCTTCGACGCGGCGCGGGGGATAGCTGTCCCACGCCTGGCAGCCCGGGCAATGCCAGAAGTATTGATGCGCCTCGAAGCCGCATGCAGCGCATCGATAACGCATGAGCGGGCGCGTGGCCTGGTCCAGCGAGCGCTGCACCTGGGGGTGGAACTGCTCGTGCTCGAAGCGTTCGCCGGCAAGCCAGCGCGAGGCAGCCACCAGGGAAGGGTGGTGCGCCAGGTGCGCGATGTAGCCGTCGCGCGGCTCCGGCGGGGTGGCCTCGGTGGATCTGGCATCGTCAGGCAAGGCGGGAGTGCCGCCGAGCGCGATGATGGCTTCGAGCACGTCGATCGAGGGCGAGGCGACGTAGCGGCGCTGGAGCAGCGCCAGTGCCTCACCGGAACGCTGGGATGCGACTGCCGCCTGCTGAAGCATCGCGGCATACAGGGGCAGTGCCAGCGGAGCGCTCTCGCTGAGGGCTTTGAGCGTGTCGAAGGCCGCGGCCGAATCGCCGTTGCGCAATTGCAGAATCGCCGTGTCGATGGCGGGGCGCGGCGCTTGCGGGGCCAGCGCAACGGCCTGGCGCAAAAATTGAGCCGCACCATCGAGATCGCCGGCCGTGACGCGCTCGCCCGCTTGTTCGCAAAGGTGATGAGCGCGCCGCGTGCTGTAGCTCGCTTGATCTGACTCATCGAGTTTTTGCGCAACGGCCGCGGCCTGCGCCCATTCGCGCGAACGCTCATAAATGGCGAGCAGCGAAAGCCGAGACTCGTTTTCGTAGCGTGTGCCTTCGAGCTTCTGAAGTGCCGCCTCGGCCCTGTCGAGCAGTCCGGCTCGCAGGAAATCCTGAGCCAGTGCATGTTGCGCCCGGTCACGGTCGGCGCGGCTCAGGTCGCCGCGGCCGAGCAAGTGCTCGTGCACGCGCACTGCGCGCTGGTATTCGCCGCGCCGGCGGAAGAGGTTGCCGAGTGCGAAATGCAGTTCCTGCGTGTCGGGATCGTTCTGGACCGCTTCGATGAACGCGTCGATGGCCTGATCCTGTTGCTCGTTCAGCAGAAAGTTCAGTCCGCGAAAGTACGCCTTCGGCGCCTGGCGGTTTTCGATCTTCAGTTGCCTCAGGTCGAAGCGCGAAGCGAGCCAGCCGAGAACGAATGCAATGGGGAGGCCGAGCAGCAACCAGCTGAAGTCAAAGTCCATGTTGGCGTACGGCGGGTAGGTCGGTGGCTGCAACGGCGGGTGTGGCCGTTGCAGATGTCTGCGCGGAAGTTGGCGCGACGTTAGGCACTTGGGAAGCAGCAGTTCGATGCTTCCACCAGCCCGGCAGCATGCCGAGAGCGCCGACCACCAGCCCGCCTGCAAAGGCGGCAAGCACCACCAGCACCAGCGGAGCGCGCCACGACGCACCGAAGAAGAAATAGACGGTTGCGTCGTGCTGGTTGTTCAGCGCGAAGGCAAAAAGGGTAAAAAAAATGGCTGCCTTGAGCAGCCACAGGAGATATTTCATTCGCGTCCCCGTTGGCGGGGGAATTCTATGCCTCAGATGCGCTTGTGTTTCTCGGCATCGAGTTCTGCTGTTCGGGCATCGACGGCCTCGCGCAAGGCCTTGCCGGGCTTGAAATGCGGCACGCGTTTTTCCGGAATCTGAACGCTTTCGCCCGAACGCGGATTGCGTCCGATCCGCGGAGGCCGCCGGTTCACAGTGAAGCTGCCAAAGCCGCGAATCTCGATGCGGTGTCCACGCACCAGCGCGTCGCCCATCGCGTCAAGAATTGTCTTGACTGCGTATTCCGCATCTCGATGCGTCAGCTGCGAAAAGCGCGCTGCAAGTTCTTCGACAAGGTCAGAACGGGTCATGGCAAGAATGTGGGAGACAAAAAAAAGACAGAGCGGCCTTGGGGGACCCGCTCTGTCTTCCGGTGCGGCTTACTTGTCGCTGTTGTCCAGCTTGGCGCGCAGCAGAGCGCCCAGGCTGGTCGTGCCGGCGTTTTCGCGGGACGACTGCTGGCTCAGGCTGGCCATCGCGCCTTGCTCGTCGGCCATGTCCTTCTGCTTGATCGACAGCTGGATGTTGCGGGTCTTGCGATCCACATTGACCACCACGGCCGTGACTTCGTCGCCTTCCTTGAGCACGTTGCGTGCATCTTCCACGCGGTCGCGGGAGATTTCGCTGGCGCGCAGGTAACCGATGATGTCTTCGCCGAGGTCGATCTCAGCGCCGCGGGCGTCCACGGTCTTGACCTTGCCGGTGACGATCTGGCCCTTGTCGTTCACGGTCGTGAACGTCGTGAACGGATCGCTGTCGAGCTGCTTGATGCCAAGGCTGATGCGCTCGCGGTCGACGTCGACAGCCAGAACGATCGCTTCGACTTCCTGGCCCTTCTTGTAGTTGCGAACGGCGGTTTCGCCGGCTTCGTTCCACGAGAGGTCGGACAGGTGAACCAGGCCATCGATGCCGGCAGCCAGACCCACGAACACGCCGAAGTCGGTGATCGACTTGATCGGGCCCTTGACGCGGTCGCCGCGCTTGGTGTTTTGCGCGAACTCTTGCCACGGGTTGGCCTTGCATTGCTTCATGCCCAGGCTGATGCGGCGCTTGTCTTCGTCGATTTCAAGGACCATGACTTCGACTTCGTCGCCCAGCGAGACGATCTTGTTCGGAGCGATGTTCTTGTTGGTCCAGTCCATTTCGGAGACGTGCACCAGGCCTTCGATGCCGGGTTCGAGTTCGACGAACGCGCCGTAGTCGGCGATGTTCGTGACCTTGCCGAACAGGCGCGTGCTTTGCGGGTAGCGGCGCGAAACGCCCATCCACGGATCGTCGCCCATTTGCTTGAGACCCAGCGAGACACGGTTCTTTTCGGTGTCGAACTTGAGGATCTTCGCGGTGATTTCCTGGCCGGCCTGGACCACTTCGCTCGGATGGCGAACGCGGCGCCATGCCATGTCGGTGATGTGCAGCAGACCGTCGATGCCGCCGAGGTCGACGAACGCACCGTATTCGGTGATGTTCTTGACGACACCGCGCACGACTGCGCCTTCCTTCAAGGTTTCCATCAGCTTGGCGCGTTCTTCGCCCATGCTCGCTTCGACCACGGCGCGGCGCGAGAGCACCACGTTGTTGCGCTTGCGGTCGAGCTTGATGACCTTGAATTCGAGAGTCTTGTTCTCGTAGGGGGTCAGGTCCTTGATCGGACGCGTATCGATCAGCGAACCCGGCAGGAATGCGCGGATGCCGTTGACCAGGACCGTGAGGCCGCCCTTGACCTTGCCGCTCGTCGTGCCGGTGACGAAATCGCCGGATTCGAGAGCCTTCTCGAGCGCGAGCCACGAAGCCAAGCGCTTGGCGGTGTCGCGCGAGAGGATGGTGTCGCCGTAGCCGTTTTCAACGCTGCCGATGGCAACAGAAACGAAATCGCCGGCCTGGACTTCGAGTTCGCCCTTGTCGTTCTTGAACTCCTCGATCGGCACGTAGGCTTCGGACTTGAGGCCCGCATTGACCACGACGTGGTTGTGCTCGACGCGCACGACTTCGGCGGTGATGACCTCGCCGGTGCGCATTTCGGAACGCTTCAGGGATTCTTCGAATAGGTCGGCAAAAGATTCAGACATTGTGTTTTCCTTCCGTCACGCAGGGTTTGCAGGCGCTCATGCGATATTGCTTGCGACTGACATGTCTGGAGACGGCGGTTGTGAGGGCTGAGAGCCCGGTTAGGGTTGAACAACCAGGAGGCCAGTGCGCTGTCGCGCGGCGGGGACCTTCTGGACGGAAATGCCGCTCAGGATGACCCGAACGGCTGTGCTTCCTGCCACCAGTTCAGCACCTGATTAATCGATTGCTCGACGGTCTGATGCGAGTTATCCAGGAGGCGGGCGTCAGGCGCCGGTTTAAGAGGCGCGACTTTGCGGGATGAGTCCCGAAGATCACGCGCTTCCAGGTCGGCGCGAAGAGCGTCGAGTGTAGTCGAAATACCCTTTGAAATCAATTGCTTATACCGCCGCTCGGCCCGGTGAGCGGCACTTGCGGTGAGGTACACCTTGAGCTTCGCATCGGGAAAGATCACGGTGCCCATGTCGCGGCCATCGGCGACCAATCCGGGGAGTCGCCTGAAGCTTCTTTGCAACCCCAGAAGGGCTGCGCGCACTGCTGGCAGAGCCGATACGCGGGAAGCGTCCATACCTGCAGCTTCTGTGCGAATGGCATCACTGACGTCTTCTCCGCCGAGCAGGACCTTGCCTTCGCTGAAGGCCAGCGGCAGGGATGCGGCGAGTTCGGCGATCAGTGCTTCGTTCGCTGAGTCCGCTTCGAGGCCGCTGCGACGCATCGCGAGGCCCGTGACCCGATACAGAGAACCGGAATCTAGGTAGTGGTAGCCAAGACTGCGTGCCACTTCGATGGTGAGCGTGCCCTTTCCCGAGGCAGTCGGACCGTCGATGCAGATCACGGGAACCTCCACTGCTTCGGAGACCGAAAACAGCGTTTCGAAGTAATCCGGGAAGGTTTTTGCGACGCAATGCGGTTCGAGAATGCGCACGGACACGCCTGCGGGATTGAGCGCCGCCAGGGAGAAACACATCGCCACGCGGTGGTCGTCGTAGGTGCGGATACTCGCTGCCCGCCAGTCGGGCGCCGCCAGCGGATGAACGCGAATGAAGTCGGGCCCGTCTTCGATAGTGGCACCGAGCTTTCGGAGTTCAGCGGCCATGGCGTCGATTCGATCGGTTTCCTTTACCCGCCAGCTCGCAACGTTGCGCAGCGTGCTTGGTCCGTCCGCATATAACGCCATCACTGCCAATGTCATCGCCGCGTCCGGGATGTGGTTGGCGTCGATGTCGATGGCCTTTAGCGGCCAAGACTTGCGTGTCACCACGAGCCAGTTGGGTCCGCTTTCGATGCCTGCGCCCATCTGGCGTGCGGCGTCGACAAAGCGGATGTCGCCCTGGATCGAGTCCGCACCGACGCCTTCAATGCGGATGCCCGAGCCCTTTGCAATAGCGCCGAGCGCGATGAAGTAACTGGCCGACGAAGCATCAGCCTCGACGTGAATGTCGCCGGGCGATCGATACTGACTTCCGGCTGGGATCGTGAAGCGCTGCCAACCTTCGCGCTGCACCTGAATCCCGAAACGCGAAAGCAGGTTGAGCGTGATCTCTATGTAAGGCTTCGAGATCAGTTCGCCGACGACTTCGATCGTGATGTCGCGCCGTGCCGCCAAGGGAAGGGCCAACAGCAATGCGGTGAGGAACTGACTGGACACATCCCCACGAACGCGAATCGGCGCTTCAACCTGAATTGCATCGATCCCGACTGGATGGATCGCAAGCGGCGGATACCCGGGATTGCCGAGATAGTCGATGTGGCAGCCGAGTTGTGTCAGAGCGTCCACCAGGTCCCCGATCGGCCGCTCGTGCATGCGCGGAACGCCCTTCAACTCGAATTCGCCGCCGAGAAGCGCCAGCGCGGCGGTCAGCGGGCGCATGGCTGTACCTGCATTCCCAAGGAACAGCGAGGCTTTGGCTGTGTGCAGTATGCCGCCCAGACCTGTAATACGCAGCGTCGAGCGCGCCCGTTCGATGCCGCAACCGAGCGCCGCGAGGGCGTCCAGCATCACGCGGGTGTCGTCGGAATCGAGCAGATCGTGGACGGTTGTCGTGCCGCTGGCGAGCGCGGCCAAAAGCAGGACACGATTGGAAATGCTCTTGGAACCCGGCAGGCCGACGGTGCCGGACGCCGTCGCGAGCGCCGGGATGTCGAGAAACGGGGTCGAGAACATGTCAGTCTTCCCGCGCGCGATAACGCTTTGAGAGACGCATTGACGGAGTGCGTCCGGGGGTGGAATTCATTCTCCCGGCTGCCACTGCGCGCGTATGCGGCTCGCCGAAGTGATGGCGTCCTCAAGCGCCTGCGAATCACCCGACGCCACCAGCGCTTCGAACTGCTTCAGGGCCTCTCGGAAATTCTGCGATTGAAGCAATACCTGTTCGCGATTCGCGAGAAAGACATCGCGCCAGACCGCCGGATCGCTGGCCGCAATGCGGGTGAAGTCGCGAAATCCGGGCCCGGCGAGTTCAAGAAAGCGGTTGCCGTCGGGGTGTGCCGCCAGGGCCGTCGTGAACGCGAAGGCGATCATGTGCGGCAAATGGCTGACTGCGGCAAACGCCGTATCGTGTGCCTCTGGCGTCATCGTCTCGACTTTTGCGCCGACGCCGGACCATGCCTGGGTCGCCCGCTGCACATTCGAACGCAGCGTTGCCTTGATGGGCGTGAGCACCACCTTGCGTCCTTTGTAGAGGTCGGCATCGGCATGCTCCACGCCGGCGACCTCCTTGCCAGCGATCGGGTGTGCCGGAACAAAGGCGCCAAGCTGATCTTGCAAGCCGCGTCGCGCCGCCTCGATCACGTCACCTTTGGTCGAGCCCACATCCATCACCAGCATCTGATCAGTGATGCCATGGCGGATCGCCTTGAAAGTCTGCTCGGAGGCGCCGACCGGCACTGCGATCAAGACCAGATCGGCGCCCGACACCGCCAGCAACGCCGACGGCGCTGCGACGTCGATCACGCCCATCTGTCGCGCCCGCTCCGTGGTGGAGGGCGACTTGCTGTAGCCCACGACGCGTTTGACGAGCCGCGCGCGCTTTAGGGCGAGCGCAAAAGATCCCCCCATCAACCCGCAGCCAATCAACCCCAATTGCTCGAACATCGTCAGGGCCTCAAGCGGTGACCGGATAGGCGCCGATGACTTTATAGAACGCGCAAAGCTTGCGCAGTTCAGTGAGTGCCGCCGCCACGTTGGGCTGGGACGGGTGCCCATCCAGGTCGATGTAGAAGTAATACTCCCACTGGCCCGTTCGTGCGGGGCGGGATTCGAAGCGCGTCATCGAGACGTTGTTGGCCTTGAGCGGCACCAGCAGGTCGTGGACCGCGCCGGGTCGGTTGGGCACCGAAACGATAAGGCTGGTGCAGTCGCGGCCCGACTGAGGCGGCATCGCCAGCGTTTGCGGCAGGCAGATGACGGCGAAGCGCGTGCGGTTATAGGAGTCGTCCTGAATGGCGTGCGCGACGATGTGCAGGCCGAAGCGCGTCGCTGCGCGTTCGCTCGCCAACCCTGCCCAAGCCGGATTGCTCGCGGCGAGCCGTGCGCCCTCGGCATTGCTGGAGACTGCTCGCCTTTCGGCGTTCGGCAAATGCTTGGCGAGCCAAGTCTGGCATTGAGCGAGCGCCTGAGGATGAGCGAGCACCGCTTCGATGCCATCGAGCGAATTGCTGGACCTCAGAAGGTGATGCCGAACAAGCAGGCTGACTTCGCCAACCACGTGAGTGGGGGAGTGCAGAAACAAATCGAGAGAGCGAGTGACGACGCCTTCGGTGGAATTCTCGACACCGACGACACCGTACTGCGCGCTGCCCGCGGCCGTGGCGTGAAAGACTTCGTCGAAGCTCGCGCAATAGATCAGGTCAGCCGCGCCGCCAAAGTACTCGACGGCCGCCTGTTCGCAAAATGTGCCTTCGGGTCCGAGCACCGCCACGCGCTGGGGCGATTCAAGCGCCAGGCACGCCGACATGATTTCGCGCCAGATGGCGGCAACATGCAGGGACTTGAGCGGGCCGCCGTTGCTCTTCTGCATCTTCTCGATCACTTGTGCTACGCGATCGGGGCGGAAAAAGGGCGTGCCCTCGCGTTTCTTGACCTCACCGACCTGTTCCGCGACGTGAGCGCGGCGGTTCAAAAGATCCAGAAGCTGCTGGTCGAGCGAGTCGATCTGCACGCGCAGATCGGACAGGCTGGAGGAAGGGTCGGGTGTCGAGGATGGGGGGGCAGGTACGGTCATCGGTCAGGTGCGGATGCGTCTACGCATGCGACCGCTCGAATTCTCGCATGTAGCCTACGAGAGCCTGCACACCAGACAACGGCATCGCGTTGTAAATGCTGGCTCGCATACCGCCGACAGACTTGTGGCCCTTGAGTTGCAGCAACCCCGCCTCGCGTGCGCCGGCAAGGAATGCCTCGTTGCGGCTTTCGTCCTGAAGGAAGAAGGGCACGTTCATGCGCGAGCGGCAAGATGCATCGACCTTGTTGTCGAAGAACGACGAGGCGTCGATGAAATCGTAGAGCAGGTGCGCCTTTTCGAGGTTGCGCGCTTCCATGGCGGCCACGCCCGAGAGTTGGCCCTCCGTCTGCCGTCGCAGCCACTGGAAGGTCAAACCCGCGATATAGATGCCCCAGGTTGGGGGCGTGTTGTACATCGAGTGGTTGTCGGCGACGGTCTTGTAGTTGAAGGCGCTGGGGCAGACTTCGAGCGCATGCCCGAGGAGATCGTCCCGCACGATCACAATCGTCAGGCCAGCCGGCCCGAGGTTCTTCTGGGCGCCGCCGAAAGCCAGTCCTACACGAGACCAGTCCACCGGTCGAGAGGCCACGTGCGACGAGAAGTCGATGACGAGGGGTGCCTTGCTACCCAATGCCGCGAGATCCGGCAACTCGTGGAACTCGACGCCGTTGATCGTCTCGTTGCTGCAGACGTGGACGTACGAAGCATCTTTTGAGAGCTGCCAAGTCGCTGGGTCGGGAATTCGGGTGAATTGCTCGGCGGCGCTCGTCGCGGCAACATTTGCCTTGCAGTAGCGCAACGCTTCCTTTTGGGATTTGGTGCTCCAACTGCCAGTGATAACGAAATCGGCGCTGGTGCCGCGCGAGAGATTCAGCGGCACGATGGCGTTCTCGCCGAGACCGCCGCCTTGCATGAAGAGAACGTGAAAATGTTCTGGTACCGCAAGCAGAAAGCGCAGGTCGGCTTCGGTTTGTGCACTGATCGCGCCGAACTCCTTGCCGCGATGGCTCATCTCCATCACGCCCATGCCACTGCCTTGCCAGTCGAGCATTTCGGAGGCTGCGCGTTCAAGCACTGCCTCCGGCATCGCTGCCGGACCGGCCGAGAAGTTGTATGGGCGCGGACCTGCGCTCGGCGTCACTTCTTAGCGGGCGCCTTGGCTGGCGCCGCCTTGCCCGCGGGCGCTGCTGCGGCACCGCCGCTCGTCGGTGCGCCCAGGGCCTTTGCGACGTTGCTGTCGAGCGCAACCATCTTTGGCTCGATGCTTGCGCGGGTTTCAGCCACCAGCTTTTCAGTCAGCGCGGTTTGAAGCTTGGGGTTGAGTTCCTGGTATTTCTTGCTCAGCGGCGAGCTGATCCAGGCGAGCAACTGGCGCAATTCATCTTCGCTGAAGTTCTGTTCCATCAACGGGCCCAATGCGCCCGGTGCGAGTTGCAGCGCCTTGTCGCGCACGAGGGGATAGGCGTCGTCGAAGTACTTCTTGAGCTCGGCGTCGGCTGCCTTGGCTGCCGCTTCCCGCTTTTCGGCAGGCACCTGCGTCTGCAGGTATTGCGAGCCGGCCTGTGCAATCGGAGCGCTCGACTGTTCGACCAATCCGCGCGCGAGCGACTCAATCCCAGGCCGTTGCAGATCGATGAACTGCTTGACCAGCGCCGCCTTGTCCTGGGCCATGGCCAGCGAACTGCCGGCGAGCGCGACCGTCAGGAGCGCGAGTTTGATTTTTTTCACTGAGGATTCTCCGTTGAAGATGATGGGGAAGTGTCGTCGGCGCCGGGTTCGTTTTCGACAATCGCGTCATTCTCGACGATGCGCTGAAGCCCGCTGAGCTTCGCACCTTCATCGAGGCCGATCAGCGTGACGCCTTGCGTCGCGCGACCGAGTTCGCGAATCTCGGAAACGCGGGTGCGCACGAGCACACCCTTGTCGGTGATGAGCATGATCTCGTCATCTGCGTGCACGAGAGTCGCGGCCACCACCTTGCCGTTACGTTCACTTTGTTGAATTGCGATCATGCCTTTGGTTCCGCGGCCATGACGCGTGTACTCGGTAATGCTTGTGCGCTTTCCGTAACCGTTTTCGGTGGCCGTAAGGACGCTCTGCTCCTCATCTTCGGCCACCAGCATGGCGATCACGCCCTGTCCGTCTTCCAGGGTCATACCGCGCACGCCTCGTGCGTTGCGGCCCATGGGACGAACGTCGTTCTCATCAAAGCGCACCGCCTTGCCGCCGTCGGAGAAGAGCATCACGTCGTGCGCTCCATCGGTCAGCGCGGCGCCGATCAGGTAGTCGCCCGGGTCGAGATCCACGGCGATGATGCCGGCCTTTCGCGGGTTGCTGAATTCGTCCAGCGTCGTCTTCTTGACGGTGCCCATCGAAGTGGCCATGAACACGTATTGATTGGCCGGAAAGGTTCTCTTCTCGCCGGTCAGCGCCAGGACGACGTTGATTTTCTCGCCTTCCAGCAGCGGGAACATGTTGACGATGGGCCGCCCGCGTGAGCCACGCGATCCGGCGGGCACTTCCCACACCTTGAGCCAGTACAGCCGTCCGCGATTCGAGAAGCACAGGATGTAGTCGTGCGTGTTCGCGATGAAGAGCTGGTCGATCCAGTCATCCTCTTTGGTTGCCGTGGCTTGCTTGCCGCGTCCGCCGCGCTTCTGTGCACGGTATTCGCCCAGAGGTTGGCTCTTGATGTAGCCGCTGTGCGAAAGCGTCACGACCATATCTGTCGGCGTGATCAGGTCTTCCGTCGAAAGATCGAAGGCACTGTGCTCGACCTGGCTGCGGCGCACGCCCAGCTTGCTTTGCCCGAACTCCTGCTTGATCGTCGTCAGTTCGTCGCCAATGATGACCGACACACGTTCGGGCTTGGCGAGGATGTCGAGCAGATCGTCGATTTCCGCCATGACGTCCTTGTACTCGGCAACGATCTTGTCTTGCTCGAGGCCCGTCAGGCGCTGGAGGCGCATCTGCAGGATTTCCTGTGCCTGGGTGTCTGAAAGCTTGTAGAGGCCTTCGGAGCTCATGCCGAATTCGCGGTCCAGCCCGTCGGGGCGGTAATCGTCGGCATTGATCACGCCGCCGTCAGCGCGGGTGCGAGTGAGCATTTCGCGCACCAGCTTGCTGTCCCAGGCGCGGCTCATGAGTTCGGCCTTGGCGACCGGCGGCGTCGGCGCATTTCGGATGATCGCGATGAACTCGTCGATGTTGGCGAGGGCGACTGCCAAACCTTCGAGCACGTGTCCGCGTTCGCGCGCCTTACGCAGCGTGAAGACCGTTCGACGCGTCACGACTTCGCGCCGATGCTGCAGGAAGACCTCGATCAGGTCCTTGAGGTTGCACAGCTTCGGCTGGCCGTCGACCAGCGCCACCATGTTGATGCCAAAGGTGTCTTGCAGTTGCGTCTGCTTGTAGAGATTGTTCAGAACAACTTCGGGTACTTCGCCGCGCTTGAGCTCGATCACGAGGCGCATGCCCGACTTGTCGGACTCGTCCTGGATGTGGCTGATGCCTTCGATCTTCTTCTCGTGCACCAACTCGGCCATGCGCTCCTGCAGCGTCTTCTTGTTGACCTGGTAGGGAAGCTCGTCGACGATGATGGCCTGGCGCTGGCCGCGATCGATGTCTTCGAAGTGGCACTTCGCCCGCATCACGACCTTGCCGCGACCGGTCCGGTAGCCGTCCTTGATGCCGTTAATACCGTAGATGATCCCGGCCGTGGGGAAATCAGGCGCCGGGACGATCTCCATGAGGTCGTCGATGCTGGCGTCGGGATGGCGCAGAAGGTGGAGACATGCGTCGACAACCTCGTTCAGGTTGTGAGGCGGAATATTCGTCGCCATACCCACAGCGATACCGCCGGCGCCATTTACGAGCAGATTGGGCAGTTTGCTCGGCAATACCAATGGCTCTTTTTCGGAGCCATCGTAATTCGGCCCGAAATCGACTGTTTCCTTGTCGATATCGGCCAAC
The DNA here is from genome assembly GCF_056399425.1 of Variovorax sp. 01N429. NCBI lineage: Bacteria > Pseudomonadati > Pseudomonadota > Betaproteobacteria > Burkholderiales > Comamonadaceae > Variovorax > Variovorax sp. 01N429. Next base: position 184,305 of record NZ_JBFTRG010000009.1, read on the forward strand.
ATTTCGTGCGCAATTTTGGCGAGCCGGATCTCGGTATATCGCATGGCAGCTGCCATATCGCCATCCACCGAGCCGAAATTGCCTTGGCCGTCGACCAGCATGTGGCGCATCGAGAAGTTCTGCGCCATGCGGACGATCGTGTCGTAGACCGACTGGTCGCCGTGCGGGTGGTACTTACCGATGACGTCACCCACGATACGGGCCGACTTCTTGTACGGCCGGTTCCAGTCGTTGTTGAGCTCGTGCATTGCGTACAACACGCGCCGATGCACTGGTTTGAGGCCGTCGCGGGCGTCAGGGAGGGCGCGCCCCACGATCACGCTCATGGCGTAATCAAGATAGCTGCGGCGCATTTCCTCTTCGAGGCTGATGGGGAGTGTTTCTTTGGCGAACGAGGTCATGGGCGGCGGGCTGACGGCAAGGAGGCGAAATTTTACGCTGTGGACGGTGTCGCACCGCCGCAACACAAGGCCGGTATTCCGCCTCCGTCCTACGTTTCCGGGGTGTCCAGCGGCCTGTTTGCGAAAGACCCTATGGCACAATCGCCTCAACGTTTTGGGTGGTGGTCACTTAAAGCGTCCTTGATTCGCAGCGCGGCTGCGGCTTTTTCCCCAAGAGGAGAACCATGAAGAAACTGAATAAAGTGGCGATGATGTTTGCAGTCGCTGCGCTCGCCACTGCCGCCGGCGCGCAGACCCGTGTCACCGCAGCAGACGGCGGCCCAGCCATCGACAACTGGCAAAACGGTACTGGCGAACTCGTCTGGAAGAACGGCACCAATGAATTGTGCTGGCGCGATGCCAACTGGACGCCCGCAACGGCCGCCGCTGGTTGCGACGGTGCTCTGGTCCCTGCCGCTCCTGCTGCAGCAGCACCGGCTCCTGCCCCGGCACCGGTTCCGCCGGCAGTCGCTGCATCGAAGGTTACTTTCGCTGCTGACGCCTTCTTCGACTTCGACAAGTACGTCCTCAAGCCTGAAGGCCGCGCAAAGCTGGACGATCTGGTCTCGAAGATCAGGGACGTGAACCTCGAAGTGATCATCGCCGTCGGTCACACCGACTGGATCGGTACTGTTGCCTACAACCAGAAGCTGTCGGTTCGCCGCGCTGAAGCTGTGAAGGCCTACCTGGTCTCCAAGGGCATCGAAAAGAACCGCGTTTACACCGAAGGCAAGGGCAAGAGCCAGCCGATCGCTGACAACCGCACTGCCGAAGGCCGCGCCAAGAACCGTCGCGTGGAAATCGAAGTGGTCGGTACCCGCCCCAACAAGTGATTCGACTGAATCGCTAATGAAACCCCGCTTCGGCGGGGTTTTTTTATGGCCGCGCGATGCTGTCATTGCCATATAGAGATTCCCATTGATCGAATCCGGATGTGGTCCTTGGCGAATTCGCGGCGACTCATAATCCGAACATGACCGAAAACGTGAATGCCGATCCGGCTGAACTCGCCAAATTTTCTGAACTCGCGCACCGTTGGTGGGACGTCGAAAGCGAATTCCGACCTCTGCACGAAATTAATCCGTTACGGCTCGAGTGGATCGACGGCATAGTGCCGATTGCAGGGCGACGCGTGCTCGACGTCGGTTGCGGCGGCGGGATTCTGGCCGATTCGATGGCACGCAAGGGTGCGGAAGTCCTCGGCATCGATCTGGCCGACAAGGCGCTCAAAGTTGCGCAACTGCACGCACTGGAGGTCGCCACCCGTGGCGTGAGGTACCGCTCGATCAGCGTCGAGGCCCTTGCCGCCGAACAGCCGGAGAGCTTCGACGTCGTCACTTGCATGGAAATGCTGGAGCACGTGCCGGAGCCCGCTTCGGTCGTGAAGGCATGTGCCGATCTGGTGAAGCCCGGAGGCTGGGTCTTCTTTTCCACCATCCATCGAAACCTGAAGTCGTTCCTGCTCGCCATCGTTGGCGCGGAGTACGTCCTGGGCATGCTGCCGCGCGGTACGCACGAGTATCAGAAGCTGATTCGCCCGAGCGAGCTCGCCGCTTACTGCCGGGCCGCCCATCTTGATCTGCGCCGAACATCCGGTCTGGAGCACAACCCGGTCACGCGACGCTATTGGCTGAGCAACGACACCAGCGTGAACTACATGTTCGCCACACAGAAGCCGGGCAGGGCGGAGTGATGGGACGGGAAATCGAAGCTGTCTTGTTCGACCTTGATGGCACGCTGATCGACAGCGCTCCCGATCTCGGCGCCGCTGCCGACCAGATGCGCACGGACCGGGGAATGGCTTCGTTGCCGCTGGAGCGCTACCGGCCGATGGCGGGCGCCGGCGCCAGGGGGATGTTGAGCGTGGCTTTCGGCATCACGACCGATGCGGCTGAATTCCCGCCACTGCGCGAAGAGTTCTTCCTGAACTATGAAGCGCGGATGTTGAAGAACACCCAGGTGTTTGCCGGCGTCGACGAACTCGTCGCCGCGCTTTGTGCGCGAGGGTTGAAATGGGGCGTGGTGACCAACAAATCTGTTCGGTTCACTGAACCGCTGACCCGCGCAATACCGTTGTTCGAATCAGCCCGCGCAATCATCAGTGGCGATACGACCCCGTTTGCCAAGCCCCACCCCGAGCCGTTGTTCGAGGCTGCACGCCGCCTTGGGGTCGCGCCGCAATCATGCGTCTACGTGGGAGACGACGAGCGCGACATCCTCGCGGGCCGCGCGGCCGGCATGCGAACCGTCGCCGCCACCTACGGCTACATGGGTGAACAGGCGGAGGTCGCACGCTGGGACGCCGACGCGGCAATTTCATCGCCCATGGAGCTCTTGCAACTTCTCAAACAGGCCTAAAATTAGCGCCTTGGGGCTGCACTGGTTTCGACGTGGGTTCGGAATCGCAGCGGGGCATGTCGAGCTGAATGCGCTCGTAAAACAGATTCAAACAAACTAACTGCAAACGACGAACGTTTCGCACTCGCCGCTTAATTGCCGGTGAGCTTTGCAACAGCAGGCCGATGGGCTGGGCAAGGGGGTACGGAGCAATCTGTACCTCCCGGCTGCAAAGATAATCTACATCGGCTGGCTCCAATCCGGGTACCTTGGGTCGGAGCGAGAAAATAGGGTGCTGGCGGCCGGTGTAGCGTGCGACTGCGCGACACCGGTGGCGAGACTCAAATCAGATCGCTAAACATGTAGATCTGCGCGAAGAAGGCTTACGGACGGGGGTTCAAATCCCCCCAGCTCCACCAAACAAGACCGGGGCGCCATGCAAAAGATGGCGCCTCAATCGTTGCGGAAGCCCCCGAAGCGGCGAAACTCTCCTCTTCTCAACATCCCACGTAAGCGCATGAGACAACTTCAATGGACTTCGGCGCTTCGCGTCACCGTCGCAGCGCTTGCGCTGGCTGGAGCCGTCCAGCTTCACGCGGCCTCACAGGCGCCGGTGCCGGCGGAAAACGGGATGGTCGTGACTGCGCAGCACCTCGCGACGCAGGTCGGGGTCGATGTGCTCAAGCGCGGGGGCAATGCGATCGATTCGGCGGTTGCGGTGGGCTACGCACTCGCCGTCGTCTATCCGGCCGCGGGCAATCTTGGCGGCGGGGGCTTCATGACGGTGCAACTCGCCGACGGCCGCAAAACTTTCCTCGATTTCCGCGAAAAAGCGCCGCTGGCCGCCACGGCGGATATGTACCTGGACAAGGACGGCAACGTCATCAAGGGGTTGAGCACGACCGGGCACTTGGCCGTGGGTGTGCCAGGCACTGTCTCCGGTCTCGAGTTCGCGCGCGAGAAGTACGGCACCATGAAGCGCGCCGCGCTGATCAGGCCATCCATCGCCATGGCCGAGCGAGGCTTCGTCCTCGAGCAAGGCGACGTCGACATGCTGGCGACAGCCACGGCCGATTTCAAGAAGGATCCGGCCTCTGAAGCGATCTTCCTGAACAAGGGCGAGCCATTCGCAGTCGGCCAGAAGCTGGTGCAGAAGGATCTGGCAAGAACCCTCCGAGCCATAAGCCGCAACGGCGTTGACGGTTTCTACAAGGGCTCGGTCGGAAGCGCGATCGTGGCGTCGAGCCAGACGGGCAAGGGGCTCATCACGCAAGCCGATCTGGACCAGTACAAGACCCGAGAACTGCCGCCGATCGAATGCGACTACCGCGGCTACCACGTGGTTTCTGCGCCGCCGCCCAGTTCGGGTGGGGTGGTGATCTGCGAGATGCTGAACATTCTGGAGGGCTATCCGCTCAAGGATCTGGGCTTTCGTTCCGCACAGGCAGTGCACTACCAGATCGAGGCGATGCGCCACGCCTACGTCGACCGCAACAGCTATCTGGGCGATCCAGATTTCGTGAAGAATCCGCTCGATCGGCTGCTCGACAAGGGCTATGCCGAGAAGATCCGGACCGTGATCGATCCCAAGAAGGCGGGGGTTTCGAAAGACATCAAGCCCGGCGTCGCTCCCCACGAGGGCAGCAACACCACGCACTACTCGATCGTCGACAAGTGGGGCAATGCGGTTTCGGTGACCTATACCCTCAATGACTGGTTCGGGGCCAAGGTCGCAGCCGCCGGCACCGGCGTGCTGCTCAACGATGAAATGGACGATTTCACCTCCAAGGTTGGCGTGCCCAATCTGTATGGATTGGTGCAGGGCGAGGCCAACTCCATTGCTCCGGGCAAGCGTCCATTGAGCTCGATGAGCCCGACCATCATGACCAAGGATGGCAAGCCCGTGTTCGTCGTCGGCACGCCAGGGGGAAGCCGAATCATCACAGTGGTGCTGCACACGATCCTCAATGTGGTCGACTACGGAATGAACGTTCAGGAAGCCGTTGACGCTCCGCGCTTCCATCAGCAATGGCTCCCCGATGTCACCAATGTCGAGACTTTTGCGCTGTCGCCAGACACGCGCAAGATCCTCATCGACATGGGCCATAACTTAGGCGTTCCGCAGCCGGCGAATCACGTGGCTGCAATCATTGTCGGCGCGCCTTCGCTGGGCGGCCAACCCGTCGGCAAGAACCGCTTCTACGGGGCCAACGACCCTCGCCGCAATACCGGCCTGGCACTCGGGTACTGATGCAGATAGAGGAAATTCTCTACACGCAGGGTTTCGGGACGCGGCGGGTGTGCGCCGGGCTGGTTCAACAGGGCTATGTCAGCGTCTCCGGCACGACCGTGACAGATCCCGGCGCGGATTTCGACGCTGAGGATTTGCGCTTCACCGTGCAAGGCGTCGAGTGGCAGTATCACGAGAAGGCCTATCTGATGCTGAACAAGCCGGCCGGCACCGAGTGCTCACAGAAGCCGTCGACCTATCCCAGCATCTATACCTTGTTGCCGTCCCCGGTGCGGCTGCGGCCTAACAAGAATGCGGTTCAGGGGGTGCAGGCGATCGGGCGGCTCGACCAGGACACCACCGGACTGCTGCTCCTGACGGACGACGGCCAGTTCATCCACCGGATGGGCTCACCCAAGCACCACGTGCCGAAGGTCTACGAAGTCACGACCAAGCACCCTGTCGACGACGGGCAGGTGTCGCGGCTGCTCGCGGGGGTCGTCCTCGATGACGATCCGAAGCCGGTACGAGCCGCCGCCTGCGAGGCGGCCGGTCCGTTGCACTTGCGGCTGACGCTGACCGAAGGCAAGTACCACCAGGTCAAACGCATGCTCGCCGCGGTGGGGAACCGTGTCGAGGCTTTGCACCGTTCGCGCATCGGCACAGTGGCGCTTCCGGATGACCTCGCGCCCGGGCACTGGCGGTGGCTTGATGCGGCGCAAGTCGAAGCGTTGCGAAATAAGCAGTGAGGTCAGCCGGGAGAGGGTGTCGATCGTTAAAATCGCACAACCTCTTTCGGATCCTCTCCTTGCGCTACATCCCCTACCTGACAGGCCGCCTTGCGGCCTTTTTGTTTGTTTGCGCCGCGCTCCCGTCGCACGCCGCCGAGCCGCCTCCGATCTTCGTGCTGAATTCGCTCGATGCAACCGTCAGCGTGATTGATCCCGGCACCTGGACCGAACGGGTCCGCATTCCGACGGGCAAGGAGCCGCATCACCTCTACCTCACGCCGGACGAGACCTCGCTCATCGTCGCGAACTCGGCAGGCGATTCGCTCACGTTCCTGAATCCTCGGACCGCCGAAGTGCAGCGTGTGGTCTACGGGATCATCGACCCGTACCAGCTGCGGTTTTCGCCGGACATGAAATGGTTCGTCACCGCGGGCAATCGGCTGAATCATGTCGACCTCTATCGCTGGGACGGCAAGGAGCCCAAGCTCGTCAAGCGGATCCCAACGGGCAAGACGCCGAGCCATATCTGGATCGACCCAAAGAGCACGACGGCCTACGTCACGATGCAGGACAGCGACGAGCTGATTGCGATCGACATTGCCAGCCAGACCATCCGCTGGCGCACGCCGACGGGGCCCATGCCAGCGGACATCTTCGGCATCCACGACGGCAAGACGCTGCTGGTCGGCCTGACCGGTGGCGATGGTGTGCAGGTTTTCGATGTAGCCGGACCGCAGCCCAAACTCGTCGGCAAACTGCCGACCGGCAAGGGCGCGCATGCCTTCCGTTCTGCCGGCGATGGACGCAGCGTTTTCGTGAGCAATCGCGTGGCCAACACGATCAGCCGGATCGATATCTCCACGCTCAAGGTCACCGACACCTATCCGGTGCCGGGCGGTCCCGATTGCATGGACGTTTCGGCGGACGGCAAAACCCTCTTCGTGACATCGCGCTGGGCCAAGAAGCTCAGCGTGGTCGATCTCACCAGCCGCTCAGTGGCTCGGCAGGTCAATGTGGGCCGATCGCCGCACGGCGTCTGGACGCTCGCCCATGCCAAGCAATAAGCACACAGCCAACAAGTACGTGGGCGCATCGCTGCTGGCGACGGCGGCCCTTCTTTGCACCAGTGCGATGGCGCAGGGCACCTGCAACAAGCCGGTCTACCTGACTTTCGATACGGGGCACATGGGCATTGCACCCTTCGTGGCCGAGGTTCTCAAGCGGCAGGATGTACGCGTCACCTTCTTCGCTGCGGCGGAGCGGACCCAGACCGATGGCGACAGCCTGGACAACCATTGGGCGCCGTGGTGGAAGGCGAGAGCGGCAGAGGGCCACGAATTCGCCTCCCATACCTACGACCATGCGGTCTGGCGCGGCGACCTCAAGGGCGTCGAGCCACACTTTCGCATCAAGCCGACGGCTGGTGCCTTCGCGGGCCGTGAATTCACGTGGGACGCGAAGCAGTATTGCGCCGACATCGCCAAGTCCAATGAGCGGTTGCAAGACATCACCGGCAAGAAGCCGCTGCCGCTGTTTCGCGCGCCCAGTGGCAAGACCTCTCCGAAGCTGATTGCGGTCGCCAAGGCGTGTGGCTATGCGCACGTCGGCTGGGCGCCGGCGGGTTTCCTGGGAGACGAATTGCCCAGCGAGACCTTCAGCAACGAAAAACTGCTGCAACAGGCCCTCGACCGCATCCAGCCAGGCGACATCCTGCTAGCGCACCTCGGAATCTGGTCGCGCAAGGACCCCTGGGCGCCTGCGGACCTCGAACCGCTCATCGTCGGGCTGAAGGCGAAGGGCTTCTGCTTCGAGACGCTGAGGCAGCATCCTGCGTACCGCGACTGGATCGCGGCGCACCCCTGAACCTTCGGGCGTAATTCCGGGTCGCATGCCGATGGACTGGCTCACCGACATCTTCGCAAACTTGCAGCAATGGCTGTTCGAGACGGCCGTGCAGCCGGTGGTCTACGCCGTGGGCCTTGGCGGTTGGGTCGAAGATGCCTTCGATGCAACCGGCTGGCTTCTGGTCGGGCTGATCCAGATCGCCGTCCTGGTCGCCCTGGTCGGTCCCTTGCAGCGCTGGAGGCCCGTCGAAGCGGTGGTCGATCGGCGTGCCATTCGCACCGATGTTCTCTACACGCTGATTCATCGATTGGGCTTGTTCCGGCTCGCGATGTTCTTCGCCGTCCAGCCGCTTTTCGACGACGTGTTGGGTGCTGCGCGTGCAGCCGGTTGGGGCACGATGCATCTCGACGAGCTGTGGCCGGGCGTGACGGACATCCCGTGGGTCGCCTTCGCGATCTACCTGGTCGTGATCGATCTCGTCGAATACCTGATCCACCGCGGACAACATCGGTTCAAGTGGTGGTGGGCTCTTCATTCGCTCCACCATTCGCAGCGCCAGATGACGATGTGGAGCGACAACCGCAACCACTTGCTCGATGACGTGATCCATGACGCGATCATCGTCATCGTCGCACAGCTGATCGGGGTCGCGCCTGGGCAGTTCATTGCCATCGTGGCGTTCACCCAGTTGAGCGAAAGCCTTCAGCATGCCAATCTGCGCCTGAGTTTCGGCAGGCTCGGCGAGCGGCTCTGGATCAGTCCGCGCTTTCATCGCGTGCATCACAGCATCGGCATCGGACACGAATCACATGGCGCGCGCACGCTCGGCGGGCACAACTTCGGCGTGTTGCTGCCTTGGTGGGATCTGCTTTTCGGCACCGCGAATTTCGAGGAGCGCTACGACCCGACCGGCATCCGCGATCAGGTCGAGCCCGACGCGGAGGGCCGCGTCAGAGATTACGGTCGAGGGTTCTGGGCCCAGCAGTGGCTCGGGCTCAAGCGCCTGGCCGGCCGGAGCTGACCGACCGCCATCAACCGAGCCGCGGCTTCACGCGCCCGCGTTATCCTCGGCACCAATGCGTCTCCTTCTCGATTCGTTCTGGCGGTCCGTCGCCTATTGCATGCACCCGCGGGTGATCGTGCTGTCGTTCCTGCCGCTGGGGCTCATGATCGTGCTGTCGGCGGTGCTCGGCTATTTCTACTGGGACGCCGCCGTCGCCTGGACCCACAGCGCGCTGGACGCCTGGCCGTTGGTATCGGGCTTGTGGAACTGGATCGGGCAATGGTTTTCCAGCAATCCGGCAGCCATATTGGCGCCGCTCGTGGTCGTGCTTGCCGCCACGCCGCTGATCGTGGTGGTGTCGTTGCTTATCGTTGCCGCTTTCATGGCGCCCGCGTTGACCCAGATGGTGGCAGAGCGGCGCTTTCCGGCGCTCGAAAGGAAGAAGGGCGCATCCTTCCTTGGAAGCGCTGCGCGGTCGATCGGGCTGACCGTCCTGGCGCTGCTTGCGCTCGTCGTCTCGATGCCGCTCTGGCTGATTCCGCCGCTGGTGCTCATCTTGCCGCCGCTCATCTGGGGATGGCTGACCTACCGGGTCATGAGCTTCGACGCGCTGGCCGAGCACGCGACGCCGGCAGAGCGCAATGCACTGTTGAAGGCACACAGAATGCCCTTGCTCGGCATCGGCGTGCTGTGCGGATATCTCGGCGCCGCGCCCAGCATCGTGTGGGCATCCGGCCTGCTGTTCGCCGCAGCCTTCTTCGTGCTCGCGCCGCTGGCAATCTGGATCTACACGCTGGTGTTTGCTTTCTCGGCGCTGTGGTTCGCGCACTACTGTCTCGATGCGCTCGCGCAACTGCGCGCGCAACAAGCGGCGGCTGGTTCGCCGCCGTCGCTCGAAATCGCGGAAGCCAACAAAGCCGCCGCAAGTCAATGGAGTGCACCATGAGCCGCTCATTCGGTCTGATCGTCATCGGCGATGAAATCCTCTCGGGCAAGCGCCTCGACAAGCACATGCCCAAAGTCATCGAACTGCTCGGTGCCCGCGGCTTGTCGCTGGCCTGGGCGGAGTACGTGGGCGACGTTCCGGTCCGCATCACCGCCGCCTTGGCGCGTGCCTTCGACTCGGGCGACGTGGTGTTTTCGACCGGCGGCATCGGTGCCACGCCAGACGATCACACGCGCCAATGCGCCGCCGCTGCGCTCGGCGTTCCGTTGGCGCTGCATCCCGAGGCCGAGGTTCTGATCCGTGAACGCATGCAGGACACGGCCCGAGAACAGGGAGTTGCGTATGAGCCCGATCGTGCCGACAACGTGCACCGCCTCAACATGGGTGTGTTCCCGCTGGGCTCGAACATCATCCCCAATCCGTACAACAAGATTCCTGGCTTCAGTGTGGGCGACGTGCACTTCGTGCCGGGCTTTCCCGTGATGGCATGGCCGATGATCGAGTCGGTGCTCGACCAGCGCTATGCGGACATGTTCTCCAGGGGGCGTGCGGTCGAGAAATCCGTGATCGTCTACGGCTCCATGGAAGCAACGCTGACGCCCTTGATGCAGACGATCGAGCTTGAGCATCCGGGCATCAAGGTGTTCAGTCTCCCGAGCGTGGACCACGCAGTGCACGGTCGGCACATCGAACTCGGTGTCAAAGGCGATTCAGGCGACATCGAACCCGCCTATGCTCGCTTGCTGGCAGGCCTGAGCGCCCTTGGTGCACGGCTGGGCCCCGAATTGGTGCGATGAATGTGAGCGCACCAAATTGGTTACAACTTGCCTGATTTTGGGCGCTCGGCCTGGAGCCGAAGCGCCCTGGGTGCCAGTGACAATGGCACAAAAACTGCATTCCGCTTTCCCGCACTTCCAACCACTATCCAAACCAGGAGAACCTGATGGCAAAGACCGTCGCCGATGTACTCAAACTCGTCAAGGAAAACGAGGTCAAGTTCGTCGACTTTCGATTCACCGACACCCGCGGCAAGGAGCAACACGTTACCGTGCCTGTTTCCGCGTTCGACGAGGACAAGTTCACATCGGGACACGCGTTCGATGGTTCGTCGATTGCTGGTTGGAAGGGCATCGAAGCGTCGGACATGCAGCTCATGCCCGACCCCAACACGGCCAACATCGATCCGTTCTTCGAGGAAACCACGCTGATCCTGACCTGCGACGTGGTCGACCCGGCGGACGGCAAGCCTTACGAGCGCGATCCGCGTTCGCTCGCCAAGCGCGCCGAGGCTTACATGAAGGCATCGGGCTTTGGCGACACCGCCTACTTCGGACCGGAACCTGAATTCTTCGTCTTCGATGGCGTCCGCTGGCAGAACGACATGTCGGGCTGCTCGGTGAAGATCGAATCCGAAGAAGCCGCCTGGAACACCGGCAAGGAATTCGAGCACGGCAACACCGGCCATCGTCCGTCCGTCAAGGGCGGCTATTTCCCGGTTCCTCCGGTCGACAGCTTCCAGGACATGCGCTCTGAAATGTGCCTGGTGCTCGAGTCGCTCGGCATCCCGGTCGAAGTGCATCACCATGAAGTCGCCAACGCCGGCCAGATGGAACTCGGCACCAAGTTCAGCACCTTGATTCAGCGCGCAGACTGGGTCCAGCTGCAGAAGTACGTCATCCACAACGTCGCGCATGCCTACGGCAAGACCGCGACCTTCATGCCCAAGCCGATCGTCGGCGACAACGGCTCGGGCATGCATGTGCACCAGTCGGTCTGGAAGGATGGCAAGAACCTGTTCGCAGGCGACGGCTACGCCGGCCTCAGCGACTTCGCGCTGCACTACATCGGCGGCATCATCAAGCACGCTCGCGCGCTGAACGCCATCACGAACCCAGGCACCAACAGCTACAAGCGCTTGGTTCCCGGCTTCGAAGCCCCGGTGAAGCTGGCCTACTCGGCCAAGAACCGCTCGGCGTCGATCCGCATCCCGTTCGTGGCGAACCCGAAGGGCCGTCGCGTCGAAGCGCGCTTCCCGGATCCGCTCATGAACCCGTACCTCGGCTTCGCCGCTCTGCTGATGGCCGGTCTGGACGGCGTGGAAAACAAGATCCATCCGGGCGAAGCCGCCAGCAAGGATCTCTACCATCTGCCGCCGGAAGAAGACGCGCTGATCCCGACCGTGTGCCACAGCCTCGACCAGGCGCTCGACTATCTGGACAAGGATCGCGCCTTCCTGACCAAGGGCGGCGTGTTCACCGACACCTACATCGATGCCTACATCGACCTCAAGATGCAGGAAGTCACGCGCTTCCGCATGGCGACCCACCCTGTCGAGTTCGACATGTACTATTCGCTCTGATCCTCGACCGGGTCAGCGTTAAAAAGGACGGCTTCTGCCGTCCTTTTTCTTTTGGCCTGGGTAGGAACACCAGCACGGCGCAACTGTCGAATTGCACGAAAATGCCCGTTCGATGCGCACTACATCCATGACCATGAAGACTCCCTCCGCACTCCTGCTGGCTGCATTCGCGCTGGCGGGCCTGAACATGCAAGCCCAGGCTCAGGAGCGCGTCTGGCGCTGCGGAAACGAATACACCAACAACGCCACTGTTGCCCAGCAGCGCGGCTGCAAGGTGATGGAAGGCGGCAACGTCACCATCGTGCAGGGCACGCGGCCGATCGCTTCGGCCACGCCTTCCAGCGCCGCTGCACGGTCGCCTGCGGGCAGTCCGCGCGTCGAGGGTGCCGACCAGCGCGCGCGCGACGGGGAGGCGCGCTCGGTGCTTGAATCCGAGCTCAAGAAGGCGCAGGCGCGGCAGGTGCAACTCCTCAAGGAATACAACAACGGCGAACCCGAAAAGCAGGGCAGCGAATCGCGCAATTACCAGAAGTACCTGGACCGCGTCGCTGAAATGAAGGCCGAGCTCGCGCGCAACGAGAGCGACATCGCCGGGATCCAGCGCGAGATCGATCGGATCAAGTAAACCCCCAGGCTGCGCGCACTTCGTGTCGCTGCGCCAACCCCCTGCAGGGGGCAACGCTGACGGCCCGGCTGAGCCGGTTCCGTGGCGTCTCTTGAAGGGACAATTTTCGTGGCATTTGGTAAATCGGCGGGGGCTGCTAAGCGCTTTCAGGCATTTGATCTTCTTTCCACGCTGATCGCGGTGGTTCGCATCGACGGGTCGGTGCTTTTTGCCAATTCGGGGCTCGAAGATGCGCTGGGCACTTCGCGGCGGACGCTCGAAGGGTCGCAGTTTGGCGCCTGCTTTCATGAGCCGCAGGTCCTGCGAACGGCCATCGATGGCGCGCGCAGCAATGACTTCGCCACGTTGCGCTATGAGGCCCTCTTGCGTCGGGTCAACCATGAATTGATGCCGGTGCAGGTCACTCTTGCGCAGAGCGACAAGGCGGGCGAATTGATCATCGAGATGTCGCCCCTCGAACAGCAGGTGCGCCAGGATCGCGAAGAGCGTCTGCTCGATCAGGCTCAGGCCAACAAGGAACTGATCCGCAACCTCGCGCACGAGATCAAGAACCCGCTCGGCGGCATCCGGGGCGCGGCGCAATTGCTGCAGATGGAGGTCGAATCGCGCGACCTGATCGAATACACGCAGGTCATCATCCATGAAGCCGACCGACTGCAGACGCTGGTCGACCGCCTGCTGGCGCCTCATCGACGGCCGCACGTGGTGGGCGACGTCAACATCCACGAGGTGTGTGAGCGCGTCCGGTCAGTGATTCTTGCGGAGTTTCCACGTGACCTGCACATCGAACGTGACTTCGACGTGTCGATCCCTGAATTTCGCGGCGATCGCGAGCAGTTGATCCAGGCCACGCTCAACATCGTTCATAACGCTGCGCAGGCCTTGGCTGAACGACGCGCGGCCGGTGATGCGCAGATCACTTTCAAGACCCGCATCGCGCGTCAGGTCATCTTCAACAAGCAGTGGTATCGACTGGCACTGGAATTGCATGTCATTGACAATGGACCGGGCGTGCCGGACGCGATCAAGGACCGCATCTTCTATCCGCTGGTGTCGGGCAGGGAAGGCGGGACGGGCTTGGGATTGACGCTTGCACAGACCTTTGTGCAGCAGCATCACGGCGTGATCGAGTGCGACAGTGTTCCGGGCCGGACCGATTTCAAGATACTGATACCGCTGCCCTAGCAGCCACGCAACAAGGAGCTGCATGAAGCCGATCTGGATAGTGGATGACGACCAATCAATCCGCTTCGTGCTGGAAAAAGCGCTGCTGCGCGAAGACCTGCCGACCCGTAGCTTCACCAACACGCGCGAGGTCATCGCCGCACTCGAAGCGGCAGCCGACGACGAGATGCAGGGCCCGCAGGTCCTGGTGAGCGACATCCGCATGCCCGGAGGCTCGGGACTCGATCTTCTCGACAAGATCAAGGCCAAGCACCCCGGCCTTCCGGTCATCATCATGACCGCGTTCTCCGATCTCGACAGTGCGGTGTCGGCCTTTCAGGGCGGCGCGTTCGAATACTTGCCGAAGCCTTTCGACCTTCCGCGCGCCGTCGAATTGATTCGCCGCGCCGTGGACGAAAGCCAGCGCGAGGAAGTGGCCGAAGAGCGCATGGCGGCCGCGCCGGAAATGCTCGGGCAGGCGCCTGCCATGCAGGACGTCTTCCGTGCGATCGGAAGGCTGTCCCAGAGCAACGTGACAGTGCTGATCACCGGCGAGTCGGGCTCCGGCAAGGAACTCGTCGCGCGGGCCCTGCACAAGCATTCGCCGCGTGCCAACGGGCCGTTCGTTGCGATCAACACGGCGGCGATCCCGAAGGACCTTCTGGAGAGCGAGCTCTTCGGCCACGAGCGCGGCGCCTTCACCGGCGCGCAGACGATGCGGCGCGGCCGCTTCGAACAGGCCGAAGGCGGAACGCTGTTCCTCGACGAGATCGGCGACATGCCCTTCGATCTGCAGACGCGCTTGCTGCGCGTGTTGAGCGATGGGCACTTCTATCGCGTCGGTGGGCACAACTCGGTCAAAGCCAACGTGCGCGTGATCGCGGCGACGCACCAGGACCTTGAGCAGCGCGTGAAGCAGGGCGGCTTCCGCGAAGACTTGTTTCATCGACTCAACGTGATCCGTCTGCGGCTGCCCGCATTGCGCGAACGCGGCGAGGACGTGCCGGCGCTCACGCGTCACTTCCTGCAACAGAGCGCGAAGCAACTGGGCGTGGAGCCCAAGCGCATTTCCGATGCGGCGCTTGCCCGTTTGGCGGCTTTCAATTTTCCGGGCAATGTTCGGCAACTCGAAAACATCTGCCATTGGTTGACGGTGATGGCGCCGGCGCAATTGATCGAGGCCAAGGATTTGCCGCCTGAAGTGATGGCCGTTACTGGCAATGAAGCGCCTGGCGGTGTTGCAGCGCCCGCTCTGTCGCTGCCTGCGCATGCATCGCTGCCGCTCTCGACTGCCGAGCACGAGATGCCAACGATTTCGCCGGGAGTGCCGACGGCAGCAGCGCCCGCGCCTTATGCGAGTGCGGCCGCTGCTTCATGGGAAAGCGGGCTGGAAGCGGAAGCGCAGAGCATGTTGGCTGCCGGTCGCACGGATGTGTGGGATGCGCTGACACGTCGCTTCGAATCCCGCCTGATCCTGACTGCGCTCGCCAGCACCAGGGGGCGCCGTATCGAAGCCGCGCAAAAGCTCGGCATCGGCCGCAACACCATCACGCGCAAGATCCAGGAACTGGGCCTGGAGTAATTCGCCGGACAGACAGGGAAGGGCGCGTTCAGCGGCTGCGCTGGCCCAGCGTCAGCGTGTCGAGCTGGAATTGCCCGCTCCGGTCCCAGAGCCAAGTCTCGACGTAGGTGTGAGCGCCGAGCTTTCCGGGGCTCGGCAGAGGCGACGCTCCCTTGATCAGCTCGGCGATCATCGGCGCGACCTCTGGCGCATGGCTGGGCGTTCGGCTGAAGTACACCCCAGTGACGCGGCCCGTCGCGTCGATGTCCGTTTCCGTCACGACCACCGCATAGACCAACGGCGGAATCTTGCCCTTGTAGATGCGCTTCGGATAGGCCTTGTAGATGTGGGATGCACCGATCCTGCGGTAGGCCCGCACCGCTGGCGTTTGCGCGGTGATCAAGCGCACATTGGCCACTTGGTCCGACGGCCCTGCCTGAGTAGCTTGAGCCGGCGTCGTCGTCCCTTCGCTCTTCTTGTCGGCGTTCAACGCCGAACAGCCGGCGAGGCCGATCACGCCGGCACACGCAGTCAGGGCAAGGGCGAGTCTCATGCGTCGAGTTCGAGAGTCACCGGCGCGTGGTCACTGGGCTTTTCCCATTTGCGCGGCGCCCGGTCGATCACGCAACCCTTGACGCGCGGAACCAGCGCATTGCTGACCAGGATGTGATCGATCCGGAGCCCGCGGTTCTTCTGGTAGCCCAGCATGCGGTAGTCCCACCACGTATAGCTCTTCTCGGGTTGTTCAAAGAGGCGAAAGCTGTCGGTCATGCCAAGCTTCAGCAAGTCATTGAAGTGATTGCGTTCGTCCGTCGTGTGATGGATCGTTTCGGCGAGCCCGACCGGGTCGAAGCTGTCGCGATCTTCCGGCGCGATGTTGAAGTCGCCCAGCAGCACGAGATTCGGATGCGCGACAAGTTCAGCGCGCAGCCAGTCGCGCAAAGCTTCCAGCCACTTCATCTTGTAGGCGAACTTGTCGGTCCCAGGCGCTTGCCCGTTGACGAAGTAGCCGTTGACGATGCGCAGTTCGCCCGATGGCGTATCGATGGTCGTGCTGATCACCCGCGAGTGTTCGTCCGTGAAGCCATCGATGTTCTTCACCACGTCCCGAACCGGCGCGAGGCTCAGCACGGCGACGCCGTTATAGGTTTTTTGTCCGAACACCGCAGCGTGGTAGCCGGCCGATTTCAGGACGTCCAAAGGAAACTTGTCGTCGCTCATCTTGAGCTCTTGCAGGCAAAGCACGTCGACCGGATTGGCGATGAGCCAGTCAAGGACGTGCTGAAGGCGCGCGGTGAGGGAATTGACGTTCCAGGTGGCTATGCGCAAGGTTTTCTCCAAAGCTTTGCAGTGAAGTCTAGCTTCGCCCGGCGGTCGGAAGGCGGGGCAGAAGCACGCATTGCACGCATGATGTACGACAACTCCTACACCAGAGGTCGACGCATGCTTTCTATTTAGGGAGCTTCCCTCCGTTGACCCGTTCTGCAGCGCCTCAACATAATCGCAGGCCGCCCCACTCATACGATGACTGATAACGTAAGTGTGCGTCGGCTCCGATTTATCACAAAGGCCAAGGAGACATCAATGTTTTCGCCACGCAAACAGCCCATTGCCATCGCGCTCGGCACGCTCACCCTTTTTCTCGCTGCCTGCGGTGGCGGCGGCAACTCCGGGGGGTGGATTCCACCGGCGAGCGGCGGCGGCGGCGGCGTCGGCGGGGGCGGGGGCGGAACCACTACCCCTCCACCATCGCAGTCCACCAATGCGAAATCGCTGCAAGCGATCGTCTACGGGTCAGCGGACACCGGCGTTCCCGAAGGCGCCGGCATCCCGATCACGATGATGGGCCAGATGCGTGCGCTCTTCGACCTCATCAAGAAGGCACCGGATTTCACGCAGGTGGTGATGGACCTGGGCGACGGCACCCCCGTCCACGTGCTCGACACGAACACGGGCGACAAATTCCTGCCCGGCAAGCTAGCGCTCGGCCTGTCGTACATCCTGATCGACATGAAGGCCAAGAACGATCCGCAGTACGCGGACTACCTGGCGACCTATCAGCGCGTCACGACGGCAATGATCACGCAGATGAGTGGCGCCAACTATCTCTATGCCAACACCTCGTGGGGCGAGTACTACTATCTTGTGGCGCTCACCAACCTGAAGGCGCGCGGCATGCTCAACGAGGTGTTCAGCGATGCGGTGCTCGCGACACTGGAAAAGCGCCTCACCTTCTGCGATATGTTCGGTCCGGACTCAAGCGGCAAGGCCGACACTTGCCCAACTGCCGGAACGCCGATCGACGTCACGACGCTCAACACCGCGCAGAACTACTACGCAGTCTCCTACGGCATTGCGGGATTGCGGCAGAAGCTCGGCTGGGGCAACCCCAGCTTTGCGTCACCAACTGATCCGACCGTCGCCACACTGGGTGCGCGCGATGCGCTGCTGCATACGCTCACGACTCACATCCGCAACGACTCATCGGGCGGGTTCTCCGACGAAGCCTCGAACACCCACGCCACCTACTACGATCAGGCGCGCTTCGATCGCTACAGCACTTTGCTGATCGCCGAAGTGACCGAGCGCACCTTCGAGATGGGGAACGAGGCCAACCTGACGGACGAACTCAAGGGCTACCTGCGCAAATCCGTCGACCTGATCCTTCCACAACTCAACACCAGCGGCGAAGGCTTCAACTATGGACGGTCGATCGGCCCATACGGCGATACGGCTTTCATGGAAATCCTGACAGCGGCCGCCAACGCGGGCGTTCTGACCGAGCAGGAAATGAAGATTGCCTATTCGTTCATCTACAAGGCGGCCTACCGCTACGAGACCTTCTGGTATGACCCGACCTTGCCCACGCCGTCGGTGAACATGTGGGTCAAGGGCCGCGGGACAGACGCATATCGCGGGAAGCCGCGCGTCATGGGCGAGAACTTCAGCCTGCTGCACCAGTTCATGTACGTAAACAACTGGTGGAACAAGCTGGGCTACGGCGGCAAGCCATCGCTCGATGATTCAGCTTTCCAGGCGTGGCTCGACACAACCCAGCCGCACTACACGCTCACCTGGTACAACCAGCCGTCCGACACCGCGCATCCATACAGCGCGGCGCTGATCAGTGTGCGTGACGGCAAGCGCGTGATCAACCTGAACCTGAGCCAGGCGCCCGACTACAACTCGTTCACGCCTTACTACCCTGTCCCGTTTGCGGACAAGCTGATCTACGGCACGACCGACCTGGGCTATGCACTGCTGGTTCCTCAAGTCACTTATGGCGGCAAGACGTACATCCCGGTCACTTACTACAAGAACCTGAATGTGCAGGAGACGAACGGACAGGTCGTCGTCTCGTTCGACACGACCAAGTTCAGGCAAGCGGCCAAGAACGCGCTCTACACGACCGACATCGATCTGCAAGCGCACACGGTCCTGACCTTCGCGCAGGGAACCATCACGCGCACCGATACGCTGAGTTCAGCGACCTTGGCCGGAAACATGTCGGTCGAGACCGACTTCACATCGTTTGCCGACTTCCAGAACACAGCGGCCGGCCCCGACGGTATTTCGGTGACTTACGCGAACAGCGATGCAACCGGCTTCGGCACGACGGGCTTCGACACCTGCGCTTTGTCGAACTTCGATTTGGCAGCGGGTGTCACGAATCCGCTGTCGACCACGCCGATCGGCCAGCTGCATTCGAAGTTCGCCTGCACGACAAATGCCTTTGTCATGACTCCGAGCACCAACCGCTCCTTCAGTTGGACGTTGAAGTACGCGGGCATGAGCTGATCGGGAAGGCGAGCTTGCCGGACGGCATCCCTGTCATGGGCGCCGCCCGGTCTGCCAGCCAGGCCATATCACGCGTAGCAGACTGACGACCGCGTTGATGGCCAGGGCTGTGCCCGACACCATCCCTTGTGCCGGAAAGCGCGAGGGAGCGGTGCTCTTTGAGACGACTCTGATAGGCCCGCCTCACATGCGGGAATACGATGAAAGTATTCAAAAAGAGGGCGACTCACGCAGTCGCCGTCCCTATCCAGATCAACTTGACGGACGCACCATCCCCTATGTACACCGATGCTCCCGCTCGCATTCTGAGTTCATTGAAGTCGTGCCTGCTCGCCTTGCGGCAAAAAGGTACGCAGGCCCGGCCGGTCACGGACATTCCGGCGACTTTCTTGGAGATGCAGGCCCGATTCATCCTGGCCCTGAAGGACCTCGAGGTGGAACGTGACGACGCCACTTGGCTGCTGCGGATCTCGCCAGCACAGTTCTCCGAGGCGCAGATCCTGTGCGTCCAGGACATGCTCGCGCTCGACGCTCCGGATTTTTGTCTCACGCTGGCCGATGCCATGGCGCCTTGCTCACTCCGCGGCCAACTCCTGCGCGGCCGCGGTTTCGAAGACTCTGAAGTCTGCCGCCTGCGCCGGCTTTGTCATCGCGCAACGATGCGACAGGCACGTGACCTCTGCTCCGTGTTGCCGTCGTCGTCGATGAGCGTGTAGGCGGCAGTTGCTTCGCTTCGGTCTGCATCCGAAGAACAGGAATTGCGCTCAATGCACGGCTGTGTGCGCTCTAACCCGGACTGCGGCCTCGCCCAGTCGCCCGGGCAGCCATTCGAACTCGATCTCTCAAGTGATTGCAGCAAGATTTCGGTTTCCGTTCCGCGCTCTGCGGGCACCATCCGCAGAAATGGTCGGTGAGAACGAGGGCGATTGATTCGGTGAGCGGCTTTTTTGCTGTCAGGGGCACTCAGCATCGTTCCAGCATGACGAAGCTGAATGCAAGCCCGCTGGCCGCCACGTGCGATTCGCGCGCAGTCTCGTGCCAACCGGCACCGAACGTCGGCGCCCAGGCATCGCCTTCAAAGTCGCGGGCGATCTCCGTAATGACTGCACGACGTGCCAGCGGTTCGGCTTCAGCGTAAATCTGCGCGCCGCCGATCACCCACGCTTCGGGCGCTCGATCTTGCTCGCAGAGCGACAACGCCTGCGGCAGGCTCGACACCTTTTCAGCGCCCGCGCTTTGCCAGTCCGCCTGGCGCGTGATGACGATGTTGCGGCGCCCGGGCAGCGGCCGAAAGCGCACGGGCAGCGAGTCCCAGGTCTTGCGCCCCATGATCACGGGCGCTCCCGCCGTCTGCTTCTTGAAGTGCGCCAGATCCTCCGGCAGGTGCCAGGGCATATGGCCGTTCAGACCAATCACGCCATTGGCGGCGCGAGCGAGGATCAGATTGATGCGAGTGCCCACGATTCAGACGGCGACTGGCGCCTTGATGGCCGGGTGAGGATCGTAGCCGACCACCTCGAAATCCTCGTACTCGTAGTCGAAGATGGACGGTGGCTTGCGCTTGATGACGAGCGTTGGATAAGGCCGGGGCTCGCGGCTCAATTGCAGCGCAACTTGCTCGGCATGATTGCTGTAGATATGGCAGTCGCCGCCGGTCCAGATGAAATCGCCGACGTCCAGATCGCACTGCTGCGCCACCATGTGCGTGAGCAGCGCATAGCTAGCGATGTTGAACGGCACCCCGAGGAAGATGTCGGCGCTGCGCTGATAGAGCTGGCAGCTCAACCTGCCGCGCTCGCCCGGCGCTTGCGGCGGCGCCACATAGAACTGGAAGAACGCGTGGCAAGGCATCAGCGCCATCTTCGACAACTCGGCGACGTTCCACGCGCTGACGATGATGCGGCGCGAATCGGGATTGCTGCGAAGCGTGTCGATCACCTGTTGGATCTGGTCGATATGGCCACCGTCCGGCGTGGGCCAACTGCGCCATTGCACGCCGTAGACGGGGCCCAGGTCGCCGTCTTCGCGCGCCCATTCGTCCCAGATGGTGACGCCTCGTTCCTTGAGCCAGTTGTTGTTGCTCGAGCCGGTCAGGAACCAGAGCAGTTCCTGGATGATGGACCGCAGGTGCACCTTCTTCGTGGTGACCAGCGGAAAGCCTTCATTGAGATCGAAGCGCATCTGGTAGCCGAACACGCTCTTGGTGCCGGTGCCGGTGCGGTCGCCTTTCTGCACGCCCGTCGTGTCGACGTGGCGCATGAAGTCTTCGTATTGCGAGCGGATGGGGCGGTTCATTGAAGGGTCTCCGTCCGGATCACACGACCCGGATTCAGGATGTTCTGCGGATCGAGCCCGCGCTTGATGGCACGCATCATGCCAAGCGCCACGGGCGATTTGTGTTTTTCGAGCTTGTCGACCTTGAGCGAGCCGACGCCGTGCTCGGCCGAAAACGAGCCGTCGAACTTTTCCACCGCGTCGTAGACGAGCGTGTTGATCCGGTCTTCGTGCTCGCGCAAGAAGGCGCCGTTGTCTCCGCCCGCCGGCGCCTGCACGTTGTAGTGCAGGTTGCCGTCGCCGAGATGGCCGAAGTTCACGAGGCGCACGCCGGGAACCTCCCGTTGCAGGAGCGCATCCGTGTCGGCAACGAAGGCTGGAATGCGCGACACGGCGATCGAGATGTCGTGCTTGATGTTGAGCCCTTCCTCGGCCTGCGCGAGCGGAATGCTTTCGCGCACGTGCCACAGCTGGTGCGCCTGCGTGAGGTTCTCGGCGACGACGGCATCCGTCACGCAGCCGCTCTCGAATGCCGTTTCGAGCAACGCCTCGAAGCGGGCGCGGGCGTGATCTTGGGATTCGCTGTCGGAGTTTTCGAGCAGCACGCAATAGGGCACGGCCGCATCGTCGATGAAAGGCACGCGCATCGCGGGGAAGTGCTTGGCCACGAGGCTCAGCGCGAAGTTGCCCATGACCTCGAAGCCCGTCAGACCGGGGCCGAGGCGCTTGTGCGCGAGGCCCAGAAGCGTCACCGCGTGCTCGAGCGACGGCACTGCCGCCCAAGCCGTGAGTTGCGCGGCCGGCAGCGGGTAGAGCTTCATCGTGGCGGCTGTGATGATGCCGAGCGTGCCTTCGCTGCCGATGATCAGGTCGCGCAGGTCGTAGCCGGTGTTGTCCTTGCGCAGCCCGCTGGTGCCTTCCCAGATTTCGCCCTGGGGCGTCACGACTTCGAGGCCGAGGCACAGATCGCGGGTGTTGCCGTAGCGCACGACCTGCGTGCCGCCCGCGTTGGTCGCGAGATTGCCGCCGATGGTGCAGCTGCCTTCCGCCGCAAGGCTCAGCGGAAATAGAAAACCGGCGTTTCGGGCCGCTTCCTGCAAGGTCTGAAGCACGCAGCCGGATTCGACGGTCATGGTGAGATTCGCGGCATCGATGCTGCGAATCGCATTCATGCGCTGCAGGCTGAGCAGCACCTGCTTGCCGCTGTCGTCCGGAATCGATCCGACCGCAAGGCCCGTGTTGCCGCCCTGCGGCACGATGGATGTTCCTTCGGCGGCGCAGGCCTTGACTACTTCGGCGACCTGCCGTGCATCGGCTGGCCGGACGACCGCCAGCGCCTTGCCGCGCGAGCGCTTGCGCCAGTCCTGTTCCCAGGCGGTGAGATCGCCTTCGGTCAGGACGTTCGATGCGCCCACGATGGCGCGGAGTTTGTCGATCAGGACGCTCATTGCGTCGCTCCTTCAAGGCCTCTGGCCACTGCGGCATGTCGCAGGCGCAGCCGGACGTGCCATGCGCAGGCAGTGAAGAGCGCGAGGCACAACACGACCTGCAACAGCGCCAGCATCTGGCTGACGTGATTCGTGTCGCTCCAGGCGCGCACCACGCCTTCGGTGAAATAAAGCCAGATCATCAGGCTGACCCAGCGGTACGTGTACATCCGGTTCTTCAACAGACCCGAGAGCGGAATCACGAGCGGCAGCACCTTGAGCGCCAGCCAGGAGCCGCCGGGGCGCAAGGGCGCCAGCCACAGTTCCCAGGCGAGCCCAAGCACAATCAGCCCGACGAGGCTGCCGACGGCCAGCCAGCGGGTCGCGGAAACGGATGCGGAAGGGGCGGAGGAACTGATCACAAGAGAAAAAAGTAGGGGCGTCACCGATCCAGAAATACCGCAGAACCGGCTCTGCGCGGCTGGGGTGAGCCAGTACGGCATGATACCGGCCATGAATTTCTGGAGGGACCTGCAAAACTTTCCCTGGGCCAACACTGCAGCGGTGCTCCGCGAACGTTTTCGGGAAGACAGGCTCGGTCTCACGTCGAGTAGCCTGACCTTCACCACGACGATCGCACTGGTGCCGTTCTTTACGGTGGCACTCGCGCTCTTCACGGTTTTCCCGATGTTCGCGAAGATGCAGGGCCGGGTGCAGCGGTGGCTGATCGAGAGTCTGATCCCCGACAACATCGCGCGGCAGGTGCTCGGCTACCTGAATCAATTTGCCAGCAAGGCGAGCGGACTGGGCGCAGCGGGCCTCGTCGTGTTGCTCGTCACTGCCGTCGCGTTGATCCTCACCATCGACAAGACGCTCAACAACATCTGGCGCGTGCGCAGCCCGAGGCCGTTTGCCCAGCGGGTGCTGATCTACTGGGCCGCCATCACGCTGGGGCCACTGGTGCTTGCGTTGAGTCTCAGCACCACGGCGGCTTTCTTTTCGGCTTCGCGCGAAGTATTCGGCGGCAGCGTGGTCAAGCTTCTGTTCGATGCCTTCGAATTCTTCCTGCTGGCGGGCGGTGTGGCGGCGCTCTATCGCTTTGTTCCGAACACGCACGTGAAGTGGACGCATGCGTGGGCTGGCGGGGTGTTCGTCGCGGCGGCGATCGAGATTTCAAAGCGCGTGCTGGGCTATTACCTCAGCTTGGTGCCCACTTATTCAGTGCTGTATGGCGCCTTTGCGACGGTGCCGATCCTGCTGGTGTGGATCTATGTGGCGTGGTTGATCGTGCTTTTTGGCGCGGTGATCTCAGCCTATCTGCCGAGCCTGTTGGCCGGCGTGGCGCGCCGCGGCGGCGCGGCGGGATGGCCCTTGCAACTGGCCATCGAAGCCCTGCAGCACCTGGCCGATGTCAGGGCAACGCCGGTAAAGGGACTGGGCGCGGCTGAACTGGTGGCGCGGATGCGCGTCGATGCACTCCAGCTTGCGCCGGTGCTCGAAACATTGGTGGCCATCGACTGGATCGCGCAGATTGCCGAGGACAAGAACGACGAGGATCCGCGCTTCGTGCTGCTGGCGGAACCGGCCATCACGCCGGTAGAGCCATTGCTCGTGGATTTGCTCATGCCGCAGGCACCGCCGCTCGACAGCCTCTGGCGCAAAGGCCCTTTGATCGGGCTCCGGCTGCAGGATCTGCTGGTCTATCGATAATGGCGGCGAACGCTCCGTCGATCCCGACCATCCGTCGACGACTCCGACCGCATCAACGACCGAACTGGCCTTGACCGACTCAACAACTTCAGCAGCCTCCGAGACGACTGGCGATCCGCTGTGGGTCGTTTGCCTGTGCGCCGAATGGTGCGGCGCCTGCCGCGAATACCGGCCGCTGTTCGAGCAGGTGGCGCGCGCGCATCCGCAGTTTCGCTTCGCCTGGGTCGATGTGGAGGACCATGCAGACGTGGCGGACGACTTCGACGTCGAGACCTTTCCGACGATGCTGATCGCGAACCGCGACGGCACGCGCTTTCTCGGCCCCTTGCTGCCGCACGCCGAAACGCTTGCGCGCCTGCTCACCGCTTTGCAGCCGCCGCAGGCTTCCACTCCCGAAGTTCATACGCTCCTGAGTGCGCTGAGGCGCGAACCTGAAACCTTTTCGGTCGCCTGAAGCGATCCGTCGAAAGCGCCCGATGAGAATCATGATTTTTGGCGCCACCGGAATGGTGGGGCAGGGCGTGCTGCGCGAGTGCCTTGTCGACGGCGATGTAACCCAAGTGCTGAGCGTCGGCCGCAGACCGCTCGGCGAGCAACATCCCAAGCTGCGCGAACTCATCCTGCCGGACCTGACCGACTACACGGCCGTCGAAGACCAACTCACCGATTTCGACGCCTGCTTTTTCTGCCTGGGCGTTTCCTCGGTCGGCATGAAAGAAGAAGACTACCGCCGCATCACTTACGACCTCACCTTGGCGGCGGCGCAAACGCTGGCGCGCCTGAATCCGCAGATGACTTTCGTCTATGTGTCGGGCGCGGGGACCGACAGCACGGAGCGCGGCCGGGTCATGTGGGCGCGCGTCAAGGGCGCGACGGAAAACGCGCTGATGCGGCTTCCCTTCAAGGCGGCGTACATGTTCCGGCCGGGGTTCATCGAGCCGATGCATCGCGTGCGGTCGAAGACGGCGCTCTACCAGGCCGTGTACGTGATCGCCCGGCCGATCTTTGGCCTGCTTCGCCGGTGGATGCCCGACCGGGTCACGACGACCGTGCAGGTTGGACGCGCGATGCTCGTGGTTGCCAAGCGCGGTGGCCCCGCACCATTGATCGAAGTGCCCGACATCAACGCGCTTCGCTGAAGCTGCCGAGGCAACCACAGCAGCCGCCCGCCCTCAGTTCTTGAGGAAAGCGTTCAGCGCGAACAGCACTTCGTCCGGCGCTTCGGACATCAGTGCGTGCCCGGCATTCACTGTCACGACTTTGGCGCCGCGCGCTTTCGCAATCAGAGTTTTCGCAGCGCGTGGTGGCGTCATCTGGTCGGCGGCACCCAGCACGAAGAGCATTGGGCATTGCACCTTTGCCATCGCTTCTTCGCCATTGGCATAGTCGTTGCAGGCCCTGAAGCCCATGTGAAAGACATTGGCGCTTGTATTGCTTGCCAGCACTCGCCGCATCAGCGCGCGAGAGCCGCCGTAGAGCCAAGTCCCTGGACCGAGCGATGACGGTGGCGGTGCGAGAAGCGAATGCGAAAAGTTGTTGACCATCGCGATCGCCCGCTGCGGATCGTTGAGCGCTCCATCGAGCAGGGCGGGCGACACCGTCATCGGATAGGCCGTGCCGACCAGCGCGAGGTGGCTGACGCGCTCCGGCGCGCGCGCAGCGGTTTCGAGCGCGATCAATGAGCCGAAGCTGTGACCGACCAGCGCCGCCTTCTTGACCCCGGCCGCATCGAGCAGGCCGATGACGAAGCCGGACGCGTCTTCGACGGTCGCCGGCGGCGGCCCTTCGCTTTTGCAGTGGCCGGGCAGATCCACCGCCAGCACGTTCCATCCATGGTTGGCGAACCAGCGGCTCTGGAGAATCCAGACGCTGTGATCGTTGAGCACACCGTGGATGAAGACAACCGTAGGTTTTGCAGGGTCGAGCGTCTTGCCGCCCGTGTAGCAATAGGTGGCGTGGCCATTGACGAGCAGTTCCATCAGGCACCCGCCTTTTCTGCCGCTTTCAGCGCGCGCTTGAGATCCTCAATGAGGTCGGCAGGGTCTTCCAGGCCGATCGACAGGCGGATCGTCCCCTGCGAAATACCCGCGCTTGCGAGTGCTTCGTCAGTCATCCGGAAATGCGTCGTGCTCGCTGGATGAATCACCAGGCTGCGGCAGTCGCCCACGTTGGCGAGATGGCTGAAGAGCTTGAGCGCTTCGATGAACTTCTTGCCCTGTTCGCGGTTGCCCTTGAGATCGAAGCTGAAGACAGAGCCGGCGCCTTTTGCGCCATGGCGCAGCAGCTTGCCCGCAAGTGCATGGCTGGGGTGCGATTCGAGCAGTGGATGCCCCACACGGGCGACGAACGGGTGCGAGGCAAGAAACTCCACGATCTTTTGCGTGTTGTCGATGTGGCGTTCCATGCGCAGCGGCAATGTCTCGATGCCTTGCAGGATCAACCATGCGGTGTGCGGGCTCATCGATGCGCCGAAATCGCGCAGCCCTTCGCGCCGAGCCCGCAGCAGGAACGCGCCGACGGTGCTTTCCTCGCTGAAGACCATGTTGTGAAAGCCGTCGTAGGCCTCGGTCAGCTCCGCAAACTTGCCCGAGCGCTCCCAGTCGAAGTTGCCGGAATCGACCACGACTCCGCCAATGACGGTGCCATGGCCCGACAGGAACTTCGTGGCGGAGTGGTAGACGAGGTCAGCGCCCCAGTCGAAGGGCTTGATGAGGTAGGGAGAAGTCAGCGTCGAGTCCACCAGCAGCGGCACTTTGGCTGCGTGGGCGATCTCGCTGACCGCGGGGATGTCCAGCACGTCAAGGCCGGGATTTCCGACCGTCTCCCCGAAGAGCAGCTTGGTTTCCGGCCGGATGGCGGCCCGCCAGCCGTCGAGATCACCCGGCTTGACGAAGGTGGTCTGGATGCCAAATCGGCGCATCGTGTAGTGCAAAAGATTCTGTGAGCCGCCGTAAAGCGCGGTGCTCGCCACGATGTGCGAACCGGCGCCCATGAGGGTCGCGATCGACAGATGCAGCGCCGCCTGTCCGCTCGCGGTGGCGATCGCGCCGATGCCGCCTTCGAGCGCCGCGACGCGCTGTTCCAGCACCGCGTTCGTCGGATTGCTGATGCGCGAATACACGTGGCCTGCGCGCTCCAGGTTGAAGAGCGCCGCCGCGTGGTCGCTCGACTCGAAGACGAAAGAGGTGGTCAGGTGGATCGGTACCGCGCGTGCGCCGGTGGCGGGGTCGGGCGCTGCGCCGGCGTGCAGTGCCAGCGTGTCGAAGCCGGGGTCGGAATAGCCGGGCATGAGGACCTTTCAGTGACGTTGCTGCAATGCCCCGTTACGCGCGCAATCCCTGCGACGCCGTCGTGGGCCTGTGGATGGGCGGTGATTGYGGGCTATATTCAAATCGGCACGCCGCCGAGCAAGTGAGGAGCAACACGATGAAAGTCAGCGATATCCTGCGCGTCAAGGGCAACACGCTCTACACGGCCACGCCCGATCAACCCCTGGCCGATGCCGTTACCACCATGGCCGAGAAGGACATCGGCTCGCTCGTCGTCATGGAGCATGGCGATCTGGTCGGCATGCTGACCTTCCGCGAAGTGATCCTCGCCATCGTCGCCAACGGCGGCCAGGTCGGCGGCACCCTGATTCGCAAGGCGATGGACGACCATCCCGTCACCTGCACGCTGGAAACCGATCTCGACGAAATCCGCCGCATCATGCTGGAGCGCCACGCGCGCTACATGCCCGTCATGGACAAGCGCATGCTCATGGGTGTGATCAGCTTCTACGACGTCGCAAAGGCCGTGGTGGACAGCCAGAACTTCGAGAACAAGATGCTCAAGGCTTACATCCGCGACTGGCCCGCGGAGGAATAGCTCAAAAGCGGGTGCGCAGCGCGTCGAACTCGGCGCTCCATTCCCCGCGCCATTTCCGGCGCTGCGCCTCGTCGATCCACGCGCCGTCCAGGCCATTCAGCATGAAGCCTCGCAGGTCGTCGCGGCTGAACCCAAAATCTCGAACCATCATCAACCACGCTTGCGTGGGCGTGACCTTGTGCAGGGTTGGGTCGTCCGTATTGGGGTGAATGCGAAGGCCGAGCCCAGGCATGCGGCGGATCGGATGGTCGAGCGCCCATCGCTCGGGCGGCAGGGTCCGCAAGTAGTACGAGTTGGTCGGCACGACCGTGAAGATCACGCCCCGCTCCGCGCACTCCCGCGCGAATTCGGGGCGGTCGACGACGGTGTAGCCGTGGTCGATGCGATCGACCTTCAGTACGTCGAGCGCGGTACGCACATTCGTCCACGGCATGCCGAATTCGCCGGCATGCGCGGTGGTCTTCAGCCCGGCGCGTCGCGCGTCGCTGTAAGCCTGCATGAACAGTTCCGGCGGACGATCGTTTTCGCGGTAGTCGATGCCGATGCCGATGACTTCATCGCAGCGGTTGCCAACGACCCATTGCACCATCTCGACAGCTGCTTCGGGGCTGGCCTCTCGATCGATGGCCGCGATCAGGCGGCTTGTGATGCCGAACTGCTGTTCGGCGTCGTGGATGGCGCGCACGATCGCGTCTTGCGCCTTTCGATAGCCGATGCTTGATTGATGCACGGTCCCGGTCGGATTCCAGAAGAACTCGCTGTAGCGAACGTTGTGGCTGGCGGCATCCTGAAGGTATTCGAGCGTGAGCCGATGCAGGTCGTCCGCACCTCGAACCAGATGCGAATCGAGCGCTCGGAGCACCCTCAAGACGCCGACCGGCTTTTCACCCCGTGTGTAGAAGCTTTCGATTTCACCGTCGGCCAGTGGCGCGCCGGCAGCGCGATTGAGTGCGGCGAAAGTGTCATGCCGAACGGTGCCGAACAGATGGCAATGCAGTTCGACCTTTGGAATCGCGTGGAGGAATGATTCGAGCGGTGAAGCGGGGTCGTGTGCGGGCTGGGTCATGACGCACAGTCTAGGCCGGCGGGCCGGCTCCTGCGCTAGTGCAACTCCGCAGCCGCATGAATCGTCTCCCGCACGCGCGGGTAGATCTGTGTGTTCCATTTGCTGCCGCTGAAGACACCATAGTGCCCGACGCCGGCTTGCAGGTGATGGGTCTTGAGATACGGTCGCACGCCAGTGCACAGGTCCTGCGCGGCCACCGTCTGGCCGACCGCGCAGATGTCGTCGCGCTCGCCTTCAACCGTCAGCAGCGCAGTGCGGCGGATCGCTGCGGGGTTGACCTTGCGCTCGCCCACGGTGAGTTCTCCGCGCGGCAGATCGTAGGTCTGGAAGACCCGCTCCACTGTTTCAAGATAAAACTCCGCCGGCAGATCATTGACCGCCAGGTATTCGTCATAGAACATGCGGATGGTCGTGGCCTGTTCGATTTCGCCGTCGATCAGATGCTGGTACAGCTTCCTGAACTGCTGCTTGTGCCGATCCGGGTTCATGCTCATGAACGCGCTGAGCTGCAGGAAGCCGGGGTACACGCGGCGCATCATTCCTGCGTGCGGCCAAGGCACGCGGCTGATCAGGTTGCGCTCGAACCAGCTGATGGAGCGGTCGGTGGCGAGTTTGTTCACCATGGTCGGATTGATGCGGCAATCGACCGGGCCAGCCATCAGCGTGAGGCTGCGCGGTGTCGCCGGGTTGTCGTCTTCGGACATCAGCGCGGTGGCAGCCAGCGCCGCGACGCAGGGCTGGCACACGGCCACCATGTGCACGCCCGGACCGATCGCCTCCAGAAACGCAATGATCTGCAGCGTGTACTCGTCCAGCCCGAAACCGCCATGCCAGAGCGGCACGTCGCGCGCGTTGTGCCAGTCGGTCACATAGACATCGTGGTCGCGCAGCAGCGTGCGCACGGTTTCGCGCAACAACGTGGCGAAATGGCCCGACAGTGGTGCGGCCAGCAACACCGGCGGATGCACCGCCGTGGTGTCCTTGCGAAAGTGCAGAAGGGTCCCGAAGGGGGCAGCCAACGCAGCTTCTTCGTGGACGGCGACTTCTTCGCCGTCGACCATGACGCTGTCGATGCCGTAGGCCGGACGTGTGTGCGTGAGCCGCAAGCGTGAATAGACCTCCATCGCCGCCGAGATGCGGCGAGCCATGCTGCGGTCCGAATGCGGATGCCACAGCGCGCTGCCGAGGTATTGCGCCGCAAGCCGTGACGGCGAAAGCAAGTCGGCGTTGGTTTGATAGGCCCGATACAGCATGCCCGTGACGCAGGCAAGTTGCGGGCCAAGTTCCGCGACATGTCGCGCGCCGCGCACCTTTCTGGCACAAGCCTTGCACGGCTGCATGGCCGATCCGGCAATGAGGAGCGTCAGCATGGCCAAACCCGTTCTCACCATCAGCAGCAAGAACTACGGCGCGTGGTCGCTGCGCGGCTGGCTGATGTGCCGCCTTGCCGGACTCGATTTTTCGGAAAAGGTGATCCCGCCCGATGACCCGGCAATGAAGGCGGAGATGCTGCTGCTCTCGGCTTCGATGCTCGTGCCGTCACTGCAGCATGGCAACGTGAAGGTGTGGGACACGCTTGCCATCGGCGAATACCTCAACGAGATCAAGCCCAAGGCCGGCCTTCTGCCCGCCGATGCCAAGGCGCGCGCGCATTGCCGGGCAATTTGCGGTGAGATGCATTCGGGCTTCAGCGCGATGCGCGGATCGCTGCCGATGAACGTCAAGGCCAAGTTTCCGGGCTTCAAGATCTGGTCGCGTGCGCAGACCGATATCGACCGCATCGTCGAGATCTGGCGCGAGTGCCTTTCGGCTTACGGCGGTCCATTCCTTTTCGGCGAGACACCGTGCATGGCCGATGCGATGTATGCGCCGGTGGTGACGCGCTTCATGACTTACGACGTACACCTCGATCGAACCTGCGCCGCCTACTGCAAGCGCATCGCCGAACTGCCCGCGATGCAGGAGTGGATCAAGGCGGCCAAGCAGGAGCCCGAAGAAATCGACGAGCTCGACGCTGAGTTCTGAATCCGTCCGACCGGTTCATGCCGGCCGGATTCGGAACCCGCAGATCAGAATTTCACCTTCAGGCCGATCGATCCCTGCACCGAGGAGCTCACTCGC
Organism: Variovorax sp. 01N429; assembly: GCF_056399425.1. NCBI lineage: Bacteria > Pseudomonadati > Pseudomonadota > Betaproteobacteria > Burkholderiales > Comamonadaceae > Variovorax > Variovorax sp. 01N429. The sequence continues at coordinate 215,809 of NZ_JBFTRG010000009.1, forward strand.
GTGTCCCCGCCGGAGTGGAAGAGCTTGCCGAGTTCGCCGTACACGCTGGTCGCCGGCGTCAGGCCGAGGGTGAAGCCGATGGCCGCCTCGGTGGACGTGTAGCCGATTTCGTTGGAGATCGGCGTGGTCGCGACCGGAGCGATGAAGCTGGTCGTATCGGTGCCGCCGAAGCCATGCCAGACGTTGAGTCGTCCGTACGGCTGCAGTCGACCGATGCCGGTGGTGTAGTCGCCGGTGATGCGCACGCCGATGCGCCCGATCACCGCTGTGGCCGTGTCCTGGTCCACGACCGCGCCGCTGATCCGTGCATTCCCCAGCGCCTGGCGGTTGACGATCAACTGGGCCTGCGGCTCGACTCCCCAGCCGCTGCCTAGTGCGAATCGCTGGCCCACTTCGGCTGACGCGGTCACGCTGTTGCCGCTGCTGTCGCTCGCGAAGCCGAGCGGGGGCGTGCCCGTGATGTCCTGATGGCCGTACTGCAGCACGAAATCGGCGTACTGTCCCTGCGGATTGGCATAGGTGGCGTAGCCGCCCAGATAGGTGGTATCCGCGCGCAGATTGCCGGCATAGCCGCGGCTGAGGGAGTTCAGGCCGTAGAAGCCGTCCACATGGGCGTCGGCGCGCAGGTGGCCGGCATACAACCCGGCATGCCAGATGGTGTCGGTGTAAAGGTCGACGCCGGCCTGCGCTCCTTGCGTGCTGGCATTGCTTTCCGGCGCGGTGATGCCGCTTTGTTCGATGGTGGTGGTCCCGTCGATGACACGGGCCCACCCGCGGCGATTGGAAGTGCTGCCGGAAGCTTCGGTCGTGACCGTTTCGTCGCCCATCCTGCGATGCAGGTTCGACAGCATCGTGAGATCGCTTTGGCGCAGCACGCTCGGCAGCGCAGCATAGAGAGGCACTTCGGCGCGATAGGCCGGCAGTGGCGTTGCCGCTATGGATGCGGGCCCAGATGCCGCTGCGGGAGCGACCGCAGCACCCGTCGCAGTGGTCGGCGTGACGGGGCCGCCGTCGGAGCGCAAGTACCAGTTTTCGCCTGCGCCACTGTTGTCGGCGGCATAGAGCCGGTACTCGAAGGCGCCCGCGTCGACATGGCCGTTTGCCAATGCGAATGCGTCCTTGGTCGTCTGGGCGGTCGTGGTCGCGCCGTTCTGGGCGCTGATGATGTTGATGCCGCTGCCCGCGGTTCGTGCGCCGAGGCCACCGAGGTTGGTGATCTGCACGGTGGTCTTGCCGCTCGCGCTGGCGCCTGCGCCGTTCAGTATCAATCGATCGGTCACGCTGCCACTGTCACCCAGCGCAGTTCCGAGGCGGATGACGCCGGCATTGCCGGAATAGGCGCCGTTGATGGTCAGGGTCGAACCCGGCGCAGCGCCCAACAGCGAGACAGTGCCGCTGTTGGTCAGGGATGCAACGGTCTGGCTGAAGCCGCCGGTGTCCAGCGTCGCGCCGGAAGCCACCGTGTGCGCCGAAGTCGCGCTGAACGCGTTGGCCGCGCCCGCGCGCAACGTACCTGCCGCCACGGCCGTTGCGCCGCTGTAGTTGTTGGCGCCGGAGAGCACCAGCGTGCCGCTGCCGTTCTTCGTCAGGGCGCCGGCACCTGAGATCGCGCCGGTCAGCGTTTCAGTGAAGCTGCCTGTGTCGATGATGGGGTCGGTGATTCCGGTGAGCACCACGGCATTGGCGACTGTCAAACCGTTGACGGTGAAGCCCAATGTGGTGCCTTCGTCCATCGAGAGCGCGCCGGTGCCCAGGGCGGTGCTGCTGCCTAGGTTGATCTGACCTGATTGGAGAGCGGTGCCGCCGCTGTAGGTGTTGGCGCCTGCGAGGGTCAGCGTGCCCGCGCCTGTCTTTGTGAGGCTGCTGCCGCTGATTGCGCCATTGAGCGAAGCGTCATGGCCATTGGTGTCGAAGGTGCTGCCTGCGCCGATCGTCACTGCGCGTGCGCTGGCGAAGCTGGCTCCGTAGCGCAATGTGGCGTTGTTCAGGGCAAGTCCGCCGGTCGCGGCGCCGAGGTTGCTGTCGGCGCTGACTTGGAGCACGCCGGCGTTGACGGTCGTGCCGCCGCTATAGGTGTTGGCGCCGGTTAGGGTTAGCGTGCCGGCGCCAGTCTTCGTGAGAGCGCCGCCGCTGATCACGCCATTGAGCGAAGAGTTGTTCCCGTTGGTGTCCAACGTACCGCCGCCCGCGCCCATGGCCACTGCGCGTGCGCTCGCGAAACCGGCGCCGTAGCGCAACGTGCCGTTGTCGAGCACAAGCCCACTAGCCGCATCGCCGAGGTTGTTGTCCGCGGCGACCTGAAGCACACCGCCATTGACAGTGGTGCCGCCGTTGTAGGTGTTGGCGCCCGCGAGGGTCAGGGTGCCGGCGCCGGCCTTCGTGAGAGCGCCGCCGCTGATCACGCCGTTGAGCGCAGCGTCATTGCCGTTGGTGTCGATGGTGCCGCCACCCGCGCCCATCGTGACTGCGCGTGCATTGGCGAAGCCGGACCCATAGCGCAACGTGGCGTTGTCGAGCGCCAGGCCACCGGTCGCGGCGCCGAGGTTGTTGTCTGCGCTGACCTGAAGCACGCCGGCTTTGACAGTCGTGCCCCCGCTGTAGGTGTTGGCGCCCGCGAGGGCCAGGGTGCCGGCGCCTGTCTTGGTGAAGCTGCTGCCGCTGATCACGCCGCTGAGCGAAGCGTCATTGCCGTTGGTGTCGAAGGTGCTGCCTGCGCCGATCGTCACTGCGCGTGCGCTGGCGAAGCCGGCTCCGTAGCGCAATGTGGCGTTGTCGAGTGCAAGACCACCGGTCGCAGCGCCGAGGTTGTTGTCTGCGCTGACCTGAAGCACGCCGCTGCTGACGGTGGTGCCGCCGTTGTAGGTGTTGGCGCCCGCGAGGGTCAGGGTGCCGGCGCCTGTCTTGGTGAGGCTGCTGCCGCTGATTACGCCGCTGAGCGAAGCGTCATTGCCGTTGGTGTCGAAGGTGCCGCCACCCGCGCCGATCGTTACTGCGCGTGCGCTGGCGAAGCCGGCTCCGTAGCGCAATGTGGCGTTGTCGAGCGCAAGACTACCGGTCGCAGCGCCGAGGTTGTTGTCTGCGCCGACCAGAAGCACGCCGCCATTGACAGTGGTGCCGCCGTTGTAGGTGTTGGCGCCCGCGAGGGTCAGGGTGCCGGCGCCGGCCTTCGTGAGAGCGCCGCCGCTGATCACGCCGCTGAGCGCAGCGTCATTGCCGTTGGTGTCCAAGGTGCCGCCGCCCGCGCCCATGATCACTGCGCGCGCGCTGGCGAAGCCCGCTCCGTAGCGCAACGTGCCGTTGTCGAGCGCAAGCCCACCGGCCGCATCGCCGAGATTGTTGTCGGCGCTGACCTGTAGCACGCCGCCGTTGACCGTCGTGCCGCCGTTGTAGGTGTTGACGCCCGTCAGGGTCAGCGTGCCGGCGCCCGTCTTGACGAGCGAGCCTCCGGTCGCAGTGACCGGGGGGTTGTACACACCTCCGTCCTTGTCGACGAACCCTGGGCCAGTATCGGAGATGACTCCGCCGATCGTGCTATTGGTGCCCCGCGCACCGACTGTCAAGACCTTGCCGCCGAGCACGACGTTCCCGTCGCCGGAAAGCTCGCCGATCGAGATCCCGCTTGTCGCTTCGCTGATATTCACAGTGCCCGCGACGGCATTGGCGATGGCTGCTCCGCTGAGATCGGAGGAGTCCTGCAGGTAAACGCGCCCGCCGTTGTTGGCGATCGCCGCGCTGCCGCCCGTGCTGGTGCCCAAAAAATAGATGCGCGAGTCGGTGCCGTTGACCAGGGTGGACGCGGCTGCCGTGGCATCCCGGAAGAGGATCAACGCGCTACCCGCTGCGTTGATGATTGTGGCCGTCCCCGCGCTGGCGCCGTTCGAGAAGGTGACGCCGGAATTGAGCCCCAGTTTGTTGGGGCTGACGTGGGTCGTGATTTTCAGGTTGCCGGCGCTGGCACCGCCACCGTTGAAGTCGAGTTCGCTGTTGTTGTAGATATCGACCAGGTTGCTGTTCGTGCCCAGCGTGCCCGAGCCTGTCACCTCGACATTGATGCGGCCGACCTGACCGCTCGTTCCAAGCTGGATGGCGCCCGTGAATGCGGTGTTGTTGCTGCTGCTCAACGTCAGGCGCGTCGGATCTCCAGTGTTCGATCCGCCGTTCTTCAGTGTCAGGGTGCCACCTCCGCTGAGTTTCCCGCTGAAGATATTGCCTTGGCTGTCGTTCACATCGATGGTGCCGCCGTTGACGTTCACGGCAATGTCACGCGCCGAAACGAAGGGCGGCGGGTTCACGGCCGGCAGCGGAAGAGGCGCCGGCAGACGCAAGGTGCCGCCATCGAAGGTCAGGCCGGCGTCGGGGCCGGTCGAGCCCAGGTTGCTGTCCGAGGACACCTGCAGTATTCCGGCGTTCAGCACGGTGCCGCCGCTATAGGTGTTGTTGCCAGACAGGGTCAGGGCGCCAGCACCGGTCTTGGTGAGAGCGCCGCCGCTGATCACGCCGTTGAGCGAAGCGTCGTTGCCGTTGGTGTCGAAGGTGCCGCCATCCGCGCCCATCGTCACTGCGCGTGCGCTGGCGAAGCCGGACCCGTAGCGCAATGTGGCGTTGTCGATCGCGAGGCCACCGGTCGCAGCGCCGAGGTTGTTGTCGGCGCTGACCTGAAGCACGCCGCTGTTGACGGTCGTGCCGCCGCCATAGGTGTTGTTGCCACTCAGCGTCAAGACGTCCGTGCCCTGCTGCACCAGGCTGCCGCTGCCTGAAACTACGCCTGCGTAGTCGTATGCGTTAGACCGATTGAAGACCAACCGTCCGTTGTCCGTCACGTCGCCGTTCAGCGAGCCGGTGCTGCCGCCGGTTCCGATCTGCAGGGTTCCGCCTGTGTTGATCGTCAGATTGCCTGTGCCGGCCGCACCGCCGACACCGGCGATGCCGCTCGTACCGTTTCCGCCTTGAACGCCGCTAAAGTTCACGTCACCCGAGGCATTGACCGTGCCGCTGATCGACAACGTGCCGTTGCCGCCCGCGCCGCCCATGCCACCTGTTCCCCCATTGGGCGTGCTGCCGCCGCCGCCGCCGCCTGAGCCGCCGAGGTTGATTGCACCGGCGACATTCAGGACGGCGCCAGCGCTCACATCGAGGACGCCATTCGACCCGGCCCCACCGACGGCACCAGGCGTCGTCCCCCCGCCGCCGCTCCCGCCGCCGCCACCCCCGCCGACCCAGACGGAGCCGGTCACGTCGGTGGTGCCGGTCAAGGTCAAAGAGTTGGGCTGGACGGTGTCGCCCACCAACGCGTTGCCGCCGGTGACGCCAGCGCCATTGGCGCCGCCATTGCCGGGCACTCCGATGTCACCGCCAATGACGAATCCATTGCCGCCGCCGCCCGAGCCGAAACCGCCGCCGGCGCCGCCGGCGATCGCACCACCCGATCCACCACCGCCTCCGCCACCGATGCCACCGGCGCCGCCGTTCCCCGCATTGGTGCTCGAAATGCCGCCTGCGCCACCAGCGCCGACGAGCAGGTTGGTATCCGCATGCGCGGTAGGCGCCAGGGCGGTGACCGCCATCAGGACGGCGGCTCCCGCGGCGCCGAAGGCCGCGCTGGCAGCGCTTCCGGTTGCGCAACCGCCGGGACCGGATGTCCGGGCGAGTTCGGAGACAGCTTGACGGCTTCCCGTCGAGCGATTGAAGACGAGGCGATAGATACGGTTCATTGAGACACGACTCTTGTTGCTTAAAAATGGAACATTTCGTATTCAGACGCGTCGGAGTGTATCTTTTGTTAAATATTAAGTACTAGATATTTTTGCGGGTCGGACGTAAAGCCGCCGCGACAAGGCGATCGAAAGCCCGCCCGCAGGGGCGCTGAAACGCTGTTGCTTGTGGGCCGGGTTCAGTCCGCCGGTTTGCGGAACATGCGCAGATCGAGCGGCGACTCGTTGCCGAGCCACATCGCGTGCGCCGTGTGGTCCGTGTAGTCGTCGCCGGTGACGCCGTGGACGAACACATCGAGCCCGTTGCGGTGCTCGTCCAGCCAGCCGATTACTTCGTCGAATTCGGCAGCGTCGAAAGCAAGCTGGCAACTCCAGTGCGGGTGCGGACCGACGAGCCGCTCGTGCACCCTGCCGACCACGACCAGCAGACTGCGCCCGGCATCCTCGGCCAACTGCTTCGCTTGCGCGACCGTTGCGGGGCCGAAATAGATGTGCGCGTGGTATTGCGGATAGAGGTTTTCAGGGCGGCGAGGCATCGTTGGACACGCAGGGCGGGAGGGCCAGAGCTTACGCCGTGTGACGTGCTTGTGGCCGCCACACACGCGCTTGCTGCGGCAATCTTGAAATGGTGAAATACTGTTTGTCCATACAGTACTTCGGGGGCGCCGCCATGACCGACACCATCATCCCTCTTCATGCCCTCAAGGGCCGAGGTGCGGCCACGCACCTTGCGCATCGGTTCGAGCGCGACGCGCGCAATGCGTTCGACGATGGCTGGGGCACTCTGGAAGAGGGCGCCGCCGAGGCAGACGCATTGCCTCCGCTCGCCACGGAGGTCCGCTTCGAGGACGTCAAGTCGGTGCTCAGCCACAACGATTCCCCGGACGTTCCGTTCGACCGTTCGCTCAATCCGTACAGGGGATGCGAACACGGGTGCATCTACTGCTTCGCCCGGCCCACGCACAGCTATCTCAATCTTTCGCCGGGACTCGACTTCGAAACCAAGCTGATCGCCAAGCGCAACATCGTCGAGGTGCTTCGCGGCGAGCTGGGCCGCAAGGGCTACAGGCCCAGCCACCTTGCGATCGGCACTGCGACCGATTGCTATCAGCCCATCGAGCGCGAACTTCGGCTCACGCGCTCGGTCATCGAATTGCTGAAGGAGACGCACCATCCATTCGGCCTCGTCACGAAATCGAGCGCGGTCGAGCACGACCTGGACCTGATCGCACCCATGGCGGCCGAGCATCTGGCGGCGGTGTACGTCACCATCACCACGCTCGATGGCGAGGTCGCGCGCAAGCTCGAGCCGCGCGCCGCCGCGCCGCATCGGCGCTTGCGCACCGTGCGCACGCTAGCCGAAGCGGGCGTTCCGGTGGGCGTGAGCGTGGGGCCGCAGATTCCCTTCGTGACCGAAGACATGGAACAGGTTCTCGAAGCCGCCTGGGATGCCGGCGCGCGCTGCGCTTTCTACACGGTCGTCCGGCTGCCATGGGAGGTCGCGCCGTTGTTCAAGCAATGGCTCGAACTGCACTACCCGCAGCGCGCGGACCGGATCATGGCGCGCATCCGCGAAATGCGCGGCGGCAAGGACTACGACGCCGATTTCGCCACGCGCATGAAGGGCAGCGGACTGTGGGCGGACCTGATTCGTCAGCGGTTCGAAAAGGCGACGGCCCGCATCGGGTTCAATCGCGACCGCATCGTGCTTGACCTCAGCGCGTTCCGACCACCTGGCGCAGCGGGGCAGGGCAGTCTGTTTTAGAGCCGGCCGAACCGCGCGGCTCGACGCCGCACCAGTCGCCGCCCAGCGCCTTCACGAGAAACACCGAGGTTTGCATGCGCTGCCCCATGATCTGCGCGGCCTGGCGCTCCGTCGAGAGCACAGCCTGCTGCGCTGTGATGACGTCGAGGAAAGTCGTGGCGCCGCCCTGGTAGCGGGTGGAGGCCATGTCCAGCACGCGTCGCGCGCTTTCGACGGCAGTGAAAGCCTGCGTCGACGCATGGTCGAGTGATGCGAGGCCGGTGATGCCGTCTTCCGCTTCCTGCATCGCGGTGAGCACGATGCGCCGGTAGCTGGCCACGGTGACGTCATACCCCGCGCGAGTGAAATCGACATTCGACCGGATGCGCCCGCCGTCGAAGATCGTCTGCGTTGCCGAGACGCCGAGCGACCAGAGCAGGCTTCTTGCGTCGAAGAGCGTGGCGAGCGTGCTGCTGTCCACGCCGCCCGTGGGCAGCAACATCACGCTCGGATAGAAGGCCGCCGTCGCAACGCCGATCTGCGCATTGGCGGCGGCCATGGCGCGTTCCGCCGCCGCGACGTCCGGACGGCGCTCCAGCGCGTCCGAGGGAACGCCGATCGGAATCGCCGGTGGTGCCAGCGGCTTCACGTCCGCGGCAATGGAAAACGAAGGCGCCGGCGTTCCGGTCAGCGTGGCAATCGCATGCTCGAATTGCGAGCGCTGCTTTTTCAGCGTGTCGACCTGCGCGAGCGTGTTGTCGAGCAGCGCCTGCTGCTGCGCGACGTCCAGACCCGACACCGCGCCCAAGTCATGCCGGTCAGTGACGAACTGGAGCGCTCGCCGCTGAAGCTCGATCGATCGCGCCAGCACGTCGAGTTCGATGTCCGTCGATCGCAGGTTGTAGTAGCTCGATGCGAGATCCGTCGTGAGCAGCAGTCGCGTGTTTTCGAGGTCGGCCGCCGATTGCGCAGCCGATGCCGTTGCGCCTTCGACCGATCGCCGCACGCGCCCTGCCAGATCGGCTTCATAGCTGGCCGTGAAGATCACGTTGAAATCGTTCTGCACCGTCGACAGGTTCGGCACCGCATAGTTGGTCAAAGGACGGTTGGCCGAAATCTTGAACCGCTGGGCGCGCGTGCCGACACCCAGTTGTGGATAGCGGGCGGCCTCGCTCCCTGCGAGCGTGGCGCGGGCCTGCGCAAGCCTCGCATTGGATGCGGCGAGCGTGGGGCTGTCAGCGAGCGCCTTCTGTTCGAGCGCATTGAGCTGCGCATCGCCGAAGCGCTCCCACCACGGCCCCTTGTCGGATGCATCGCTAGGCGTCCCCTGCCGCCATGGTTCTTCGACTTGCCAGCTCACGGGCACGTCGACGGATGGCTTCTTGTAGTCCGGCCCGACGGCGCATCCAGCCACGGCTGCAACCGCCAGCGCGATCAGCGCGGCTCGCACGAACATCACGCTGGTTCCTTGGCCACCACGACGACGTCGCCTTCGGCCAGCGAGTCGGCAGGATTCAGCACCAGCCGATCGGTGCCCGAGATTCCATCGAGCACTTCCACGGTCTCGCCATAGTTGCGTCCGAGATTGATCGGGCGCAGGTGGACTTTTCCTTGTGCATCGACGACCGCAACCCGGGTGCCTTCGGCCCTGAAGAGCAGCGCGTTGGCCGGAATCGTCAGTGATTTGCTCGCGGCAAGCGGCAGCGACACCTGCACGTAAGCGCCCGGCAGCAAGACGCCGTCCTTGTTGGGCAGCGAGACCTCGACCTGCATCATCCGCGTGGCGCTGTCGATGCTGCCCGACGTCCGTGCCACCTCGCCCTGAAAGCGTTGGTCGCGCAGTTCGGCTTGCGTGACGATCACAGGCTGTCCCGCCTTGATGAGTTGCGCATAGGCTTGCGGCACGTTGATGTAGACGCGCAACGGGTCGGTCTGCGCGAGCAGGAACAAGGGCCGCCCGCTGCCCGCGTCGATCAGGTCGCCGACGTCGACATTGCGCCGCGTGATCATTCCGGCGAAGGGCGCCAGCACGCGTTTGAATCCTTCGGTCTGCTTCAGGCGCTGGACGTTGGCGTCCGCCGCCGCGACGTTGGCGGTGGCCTGCGCGAGGGCGCTGCGGCGTTCGTCAAGGTCCTGCTGCGAAACCACATCCTTCTTGCGCAGGTTTTCCCAACGCGCGACGGTGCTCTTCGCCAGGTCGAGACTGGACGCGGCTTGCTGGCGCGCGGCGATGCCCTGCGAAAGCTGCTGGTCGATCTCGGGGGTTTCGATCTCCGCGAGCAGATCGCCCTTTTCGACATGGCTGCCGATGTCCTTGGTCCACCGGCGTAGGTAACCGCTGGCGCGCGCCGAAATCGGCGACTGCACATAGCCTTGCAAGGTGCCCGGCAACGCGAGTGTCTGGCCGGCGGCGGGTGTCTGGGGCAGTGCAGTCTTGACGTATTGGGCTGCGCGCTCGGCGGTGCCTATTTCGAGTGCGCGCGCATTGCTCATGCGAACGAACACGATCCGCGCTGCGCCGATGGCGAGAAGCGCCAGCACGATCAGCACGGCGATGCGCGTGCGCCGGACGATCTGGCGCCTGCGGGGCAACTCGTGGTGATCGCCGTCTTCGTCGGCGGCGATGGGGTGGATGCCCAGTGCCGCGTGGCGTTGCTCCGTCATGGGGTCAGGTCTCCTGGGGCTCGGCCCCGAGCGAAGGTGGTGTGGCTTGGCGCGCCGCCTGGCGATGAGCGCGGCGGCTGTGGATTTCTGCGAAGACGGCCGGCACGAAGAAGAGTGTCGACACCGTCGCGAAGAGCAGGCCGCCGATCACTGCGCGGCCCAGTGGCGCGTTCTGCTCGGCGCCTTCGCCGAGGCCGAGCGCCATCGGGATCATRCCGATGATCATCGCCAGCGCCGTCATCAGCACCGGACGGATGCGCGTCGCGCCCGCTTCGAGTGCGGCCGACAACGGCGGTATGCCTGCCGCCAATCGCTCTCGCGCGAATGCGATCAACAAGATGCTGTTGGCGGTCGCCACGCCCATGGTCATGATCGCGCCGGTCAACGCCGGCACGCTGAGCGTGGTGCCCGTGATGAACAACATCCATGCGATGCCGGCCAGCGCAGCCGGCAGCGCCGTGATGATGATGGCCGCATCGATCCACGACTGGAAGGTCACCACGATCAGCAGATAGACCAGCACGATCGCCATCGCCAGTCCGACCCCCAGGCCGATGAAGGACGACTGCATCGTCTGGACCTGCCCGCGAAGGGTCACTTGGCTGCCGCGCGAGAGCTTGGGCCGCATGTCGTCCACCAGCGCTTTGACCTTCGAAGCGACGCTCGCGAGGTCCGTGCCCTGCACGCTGACATAGACGTCGATCACCGGAGCGATGTTGTAGCGCGATGCGACCGCCGGTTGCCGGCCCGCTTGCGCGTCGACGAGATTGCCGAGCAATTGAGGCGCGCCGCTCCCCGCGCCACCCGAGCCGGACGCCACCGGAATGTTGAGCAGGGAATCGAGGGAGTCCACCGTGTATTGGGGCGATTGCACCGCAACGCTGTAGACCACGCCGTTCTGAGGGTTGAGCCAGAAGGCCGGCGCCGTCTGCGAACTGCCGGACAGCGCGATCAGCACGTTCTGCCCGACGTTGGCCGCGGTCAATCCGAACTGCTGTAGGCGCGTCCGATCCATCTGCAGATTGAGACCTGGTCCGTCCAGGCGCTGATGGACGTGGGCATCGACTGCGCCGGGGATCTGCCGGATGGCCTTCACCAACTCCGCCGCGCGTGCTGCATTGCCGTTGAGGTCGTTGCCGCTGAACTGCACGTCGATGGCCGCTGGCAAGCCGAAGTTGAGAATCTGCGTGACGATGTCCGCCGGCTGGAAAAAGAACTCCGTACCCGGAAAACGCTTGGGCAATTCGGCACGCAGCAGCGATACGAATTCCTCGGTGGGGCGATGGCCTTCGCGCAACGAAAGCAGGATCTCGCCGTCGAGCGTCCCGATGGTGCCGGCGTTGCTGTAGGACAGGTTGATGCCGCTGTTGGGCACGCCCAGGTTGTCCAGGATGGTCTCCAGCTGGTCGTGGGGCACCAGTTCGCGGATGACCGCTTCGACTTGATCCGCAAGGCGCGCCGTTTCCTCGATGCGGGTACCGGTCGGCGCGCGCATGTGCAGGCGGATCTGGCCTGCATCCACACTCGGGAAGAAGTCCCGGCCGAGCACCGGATACAGCAGGCACGACAGCAGGCAGAAGCCCAGGAAGAGGGCAATGAAGCGGTTGCGGCGGGACAGCACCGCCGAGAGCACCAGCGTATAGGCGCGGCGTACTCGCTCGAACCGCGCGTCGAAGCTCCTGTAGACGCGTTGCAGCATGCTCGGGTTCGCGTCGGCGGCCGCCTTGGCATGGACGCCGCCCATCAGCAGCATGACGAGCGTTGGCACCAGCGTTCGCGAGAGCAGGTAGGACGCCAGCATGGCGAACACGACGGCCTCCGCCAGCGGCACGAAGAGGAATCGCGCCACGCCCGACAAAAAGAACATCGGCACGAAGACGATGCAGATGCACAGTGTCGAGACGAATGCCGCCGGCCCGATTTCGCCCGCGCCGACGAGGATGGCTTCGTTCAGTTCCGTGCCCATGTGCAGGTGGCGCTCGATGTTCTCGATGGTCACGATCGCCTGGTCGACCAGAATGCCGACGGAGAGCGCAAGGCCGCCGAGCGTCATCAGATTGAGCGTCTGGCCCAAGGCATAGAGCACGAGGATCGACGCCAGGATCGACAGCGGAATGGTCAGCCCGATGATCAGCGTGCTGCGCCAGTTGCCGAGGAAGAGCAGCACCATCGCCGCAGTCAGCGCCGCGGCGATGAGGGCCTCGAACACAACCCCCTTCACTGCGGTTTTGACAAAGACCGACTGGTCGAACAGCGGCGTCACCTTGATGTCCGCCGGCATTCCTTGCGCAGCGGCCGGCAACAGGGCGCGGATGTTGGAGACGATGTCCAGCGTCGAGGCGCCGCCGTTCTTGAGCACCGACAGCAGCACGCCGCGCACGCCGTCCTGTCGCACCACATTGGTTTGCGGCGAAAAGCCGTCGCGCACATAGGCCACGTCGCGCAGGTAGGTCGTGGCGCCGCCCGTGGTGCGCACCGGCAAATCATTGAGGCCCGCGATGGCTTCGGGCGAACCGTTCATGCGCACGCTGTATTCGGTGGCACCGAACTTGACGGTCCCCGAGGGCAGGATGAGGTTCTGCGCGTTGACCGCATTGACGACGTCGGCCGGCGAGAGGCCGCGCGCCTGCAGCGCCTGCGTGTCGAGATCGACCGAGATCACCCGGTTCTTGCCACCGTACGGAAAAGGAACCGCCGCGCCCGGCACCGTGATGAGTTGCGGCCGCAACTGGTTGATGGCGGCGTCGAACAGCGCGTTCTCGGCCCTGGTGGGACTGGACAACGCCAGCTGAACCACCGGAATGCTCGATGCCGAATACTTGATCACCAGCGGCGGCGTGATGCCCGGCGGCAACTGGCGCACCTGCGTCTGCATCGAAGCGACGACCTGCGCAATGGCAGTCTCGATGCTCGCGGTCGGCTGGAAAAACACCTTGATGACCGACACGCCGGCCAGGGATTGCGATTCGATGTGCTCGATGTCGCTGACTGTCGTCGTCAGCCCGCGCTCGGTTTGGCCCGAAATGCGCTGCCCCATCTCTTGCGCCGGCAGGCCGCCGTAGTTCCAGATGATGCTGATGACCGGAATGTTGATTTCCGGAAAGATGTCGGTCGCCATCCGCAGCAGCACGAATGGAGTGGCCAACACGATCAGCATCGCCATCACGATGAAGGTGTATGGACGACGCAGAGCCAGTTGGACCATGGACACGACTTGTTACTTCTGCAAGAAGAGGCCGCCATCATAAAGAGAGATGACCTGCGCCATTGAGCCGGCGCAGCACCTTTACGTTCCCTCGGCTGGCTTGGCTGGCTCTCTGGCTTCGCTCAAGCGCCTTGGCGCAACCCGAGGGCATCGAACACGCGGATTGCCGCATAGGCGTCGTTGGCTGCATAGCGCAGCTGCGCATCGGTGAGCTGCCGGTTGGCCCAGTTCGAAGTGGTTGCCTTGCGCGACTTGACGAAGCGCTGATCGAAGACAAGCGCGATTGCGGTCTTCACGCCAATGGACTTGCGATAACCGCGGCGGCGGAATTCCGAATCGATGTCGAACACGGAACGAGGCTCGATGTCCAGCCGCTGACGGATCAGGCTCAAGTCGCTGGAGAGCCCGAAGCCGGCCTTCAGCAGATCCGCCGAGGCCAGCAACTCGCGGAGCACGCCATGCAGTTCGGTGCGGTGCAGCTGGAACAGCCATGCCTCGGACGGTGTCGCGAACTGCACGACGTGCGGCCCGCTGGAGACTTCGAACTTCGCGAAGGTCGGCTTCGATTCGGTGTCGAAGCCCACGACGCGACTGGCCAGGAGCGCGGTGGCCGCGGCTTCGGCGTCTTGCTGCGTGGCGACCACCCTGATGTCCCGAAGGCCAAGGCCTTCGAAGGGTTGAAGCAGCGCGATCTGCTCGCGTTCGGGTAGCGGGTGAAGGCTGTCGTTCATTCAGGAAGCCGCTCAGGCTCGCAGCAACTTGTCGTGGCGCGCGAGGTGCTCGGCGACAAAGCTCTGGATGAAGTAATAGCCGTGGTCATAGCCTTCATGGCGCCTCAGCGTGAGAGGCTGGCCGGCCGCGCGGCAGGCGGCCTCGAACACATGCGGATGCAACTGCTCGGCGAGAAACTTGTCGGCAAGCCCCTGGTCGATGAGGATGCCGCCGGGGAAGGGCGGCTCGGTCTGCGATTGCATCAGTGCCGATGCGTCATGGGCGAGCCACGCATCGCGATCCTCCCCGAGGTAGCCGCTGAACGCCTTTTCGCCCCACGGGCATTGGCTCGGTGCGCAGATCGGCGCAAACGCCGAAAGCGACTTGAATCGGCCGGGATGCCGCAACGCGAGCGTGAGCGCGCCGTGTCCGCCCATCGAGTGGCCGAAGATGCCGATGCGCTTCACATCGATGGGCAGCGCCTGCGTTGCCAGAGGCAGCAGCTCGTTCATCAGCCAGCTTTCAATGCGCCAGTGTTCGGCCCATGGAGCGGACGTCGCGTCGAGATAGAAACCGGCGCCGATGCCGAAGTCCCAACTCGAAGACGCGCCTTCGATGCCTTCTGCCTTCGGTCCTCTTGGGCTGGTGTCCGGTGCAATGAGAGCGAGCCCGAGTTCAGCGGCCACGCGCTGCGCGCCCGCCTTGACCATGAAGGTTTCCTCGTTGCAGGTCAGGCCGGCAAGATAGACAAGCGCCGGCACCGGACCGCGTTCCGCCTGCGGCGGCAGAAAAGTCGAGAACCGCATCGGCAGGCCGATCTCGCGGGACGGGTGTTCGTGAAAGCTTTGCACCCCGCCAAAGCAACGGTGTTCAGAGAGAGTCTTCAGGCTGTCGGTCATTTTTTGAGTGGGAGTGCGAGTTCGAGCAGCGCGTCGGCGAATATGCGCGGCGCTTCTTGCGGCATGTTGTGGCCGACGCCGGACACGACGCGGTGCGATCGAGAGCCCGTGAAGTGGCTCGCGTGCGCCGACGCATCGGCCGCAGCGCGAACGCCGTCGTCGGTGGCGTCGAAGGTGATGGTGGGCACGGCAATCGGCGGCTGCTTTGCCAGTCGGGCTTCGATGTCCGCGTATGCAGGATCTCCCGGCACCAGTCCGAAGCGATGGCGATACGAGTGGATCACGACCTCGACGAAGTCAGGATGATCAAACGCTGCCGCGCTGCGTTCGAAGGTTGCATCGTCGAACTGCCAGGTCGGCGACCAGAGCTTCCAGAGCAGCCGTGCGATGCCGCGCGGATCGCCCGCGAGTCCCGCGCGCCCACGCTCGCTGTGGAAGTAGTACTGGTACCAGAGCCTGTATTCGTTTTCCGCTGTGTCGGGCACCATGCCCTTCGCGATGTCCTGGATGTTGTAGCTGTTGAAGGAGACCAGTCCCGCGCAGCGTTCGGGCCACAGCGCGGCCACTACGCATGCCGCGCGGCCGCCCCAGTCGTAGCCTGCCAGTACGGCGCGCGGGATCCGCAGCGCATCGAGCAGCGCCAGCAAGTCCGCTCCCAGGGCGGCCTGCTCGCCCGAACGCGGGGTCGCATCGCTTGTGAATCGAGTGGCGCCATAGCCGCGCAGATACGGAACGATCACTCTGCAGCCCGCGTCGGCCAGCATCGGTGCGACATCCACATAGCTGTGGATGTCGTAGGGAAAGCTGTGCATGAGCAGCACCGGCGGGCCGTCAGCGGGGCCGGCCTCGAAACAGGCGACGTCGAGCGCACCGGCCCTGATTTGGTGCAGTGCCTCCATGCGCTTCATGGCCGTGCTCCTTGCCCGACTAGTAAAGAACGACTCCGCGAATCGATTCGCCGCGCTTCATCAGGTCGAAGCCCTTGTTGATGTCTTCCAGCGGCATGGTGTGCGTGATGAGATCGTCGATGTTGATCTTGTTTTCCATGTACCAGTCGACGATCTTCGGCACATCGGTGCGTCCGCGCGCCCCGCCGAAGGCCGAGCCTTCCCACTTGCGGCCGGTGACGAGTTGGAACGGCCGCGTACTGATCTCCGCGCCCGCTTCGGCCACGCCGATGATGATGCTTCGGCCCCAACCCTTGTGCGTGCATTCGAGCGCCTGGCGCATCACCTGCGTGTTGCCGATGCATTCAAAGCTGTAGTCGGCGCCCCCATCGGTGAGCTGCACGATGGCGTCCACCGCATTGGGCGTGTCCTTCGGGTTGATGAAATGCGTCATGCCGAACTTGCGTGCCATTGCCTCGCGCGCGGGGTTCAGGTCCACGCCGATGATCTTGTCGGCGCCAACCATCCTGGCGCCCTGGATCACGTTCAGGCCGATGCCGCCGAGACCGAAGACCACAACGTTCGAGCCCGCTTCGACCTTGGCCGTGAAGATCACCGCGCCGATGCCGGTGGTCACGCCGCACCCGATGTAGCAGACCTTGTCGAAGGGTGCGTCTTCGCGGATCTTGGCCAGCGAAATCTCGGGCGCCACCGTGTAGTTGCTGAAGGTGCTGGTGCCCATGTAGTGAAAGATGGGTTTGCCGTCGATGCTGAAGCGGCTGCTGCCGTCAGGCATCAGGCCCTTGCCCTGCGTGCCGCGGATGAGCTGGCACAGGTTGGTTTTGCGCGACAGGCAGAACTTGCACTGGCGGCATTCCGGCGTGTACAGCGGGATGACGTGGTCGCCCTTCTTGAGGGTGGTGACGCCGGGGCCGACGTCGACCACGATGCCTGCGCCCTCATGGCCGAGGATGGCGGGGAAGATGCCTTCCGGGTCAGCGCCGGAGAGCGTGTAGTAGTCGGTGTGGCAGATGCCCGTGGCCTTGATTTCGACCAGCACTTCGCCGAAGCGGGGGCCCTCGAGGTCGACGGTTTCGATGGTCAGGGGCGCGGCGGATTTCCACGCGACGGCGGCTTTGGTTTTCATGGCAAGACAGGAAAAGTGAAGATGCGGGGACGTCCCCGATGCGTCACTTTATGCCATAGAACTTCGCCGCATTCGCACCCAGGATCTGATCCTGTTCGGCAGGCGAAAGGGCGTCGAGCAATTCGAGCGTGGCCCCCATCCACGCTGGATAGCTGCCTGCGAGGTTCAACACCGGCCAATCGCTGCCCCACATCAGCCGCGAGGGGCCGAAATGCCGAAGCAGATGATCAACGTACGGGCGCAGTGTGACCGTGCCCCAGCCGGGTGCGGCCTCTGTAGCGAGGCCCGAAAGCTTGCAGAAAACGGGCGTGGACCGCGCGAATTCCGCCATGTCGCCGGCCCAAGACTCGAACTGGCCGTGTGCGATGTCCGGCTTGGCGGCATGGTCGATCACCATCGGCAACTCGGGATGGCGCTGCGCGAACGCCAATGCGGGTCCGATCTGGTGAGGCTTGATCAGGAGGTCCAGGCGCAAACCAAGCTCCGTCATCGTCTGGATCGCCGGTCCGAGGCGCGCGTCGAGAATCCATTGCGCATCAGGCAAGTCCTGCAGCATCGGACGCAATCCCTTGAACAAGGGCGCTTGCGCAAGTCGGCGGATGCGCTGGGGCGCGTCTGCCGCCGCAAGATCCGTCCAGCCTACGACTGCGCGCACACGGCTGGCCGGGTCAGCGGCCAGCGTCAGCAGGCGCCACGTTTCGGCCTCTGTCGGCGCCGCCTGCACCAGCACCGTGCCTTCGATGCCGGCCGCATCGAGGAAGGGTGCGAGATCGGCCGGGGCGAAATCTCGGTGGATCGGGTGCAGCGCAGGCGTGTCTTCCAGCCAGCCGTAGTCGCCAAAGGCCGGCGACCAATAGTGCTGGTGCGAATCGATGCGCATGGTCAAGCCTGGGCTTTTGCGCGTACGACGCCTTTTCGCAAAAGCACATTGCCGTACAGGCGCGTTTCCCCGGTCTGCACGATCGCGAAGGCTTCGCGGGCTCTGGCATAGAAACTTTCGCGAGGCAGCGATTCGGCGCTGAGCGCGCGGCCCTCCGCCTGTTCGGCCGCCGTCTGAAATTCGCGCACGATGTCCGGGACTTCGTCAGGTGACCCGACCACCGCCATGGTGGCGAGCGGCGCGTCGACAAAATCGTCGATCGGCAAAATGCTCAGCACGGCCTGAACCACCGGCACGGCGGCGCAGCCGTCCATGCGCACCAGCCTGCGCGCACAAGCCGCTGCCGGAAAATTGGCGTCGACGACGGCAATCTCGTCGCCATGGCCCATCGAGGCCAGCAGGTAAAGCAGGTCGGCGCCGAGCAGGGGGTCCAGTGTTTTCAGCATGGCGTGTTTTACCGCGGATCCAGAGGCCAGGGCCAGAGGTTCAGTAGCACTGGCACTGGTGGTAGAGCGCTGCGACACCTGATAAAAACGGGCCATGATAAAGATCCTCGTCCTCAATGGCCCCAATCTCAATCTGCTCGGAACGCGTGAGCCTGCGCAATACGGGCACGAAACTCTCGCGGATGTCGAGCGGATGTGCCAGGAAGCGGGGGCCAAGGTCGGTGTGGAGATCGAGTGCCGCCAGAGCAATCACGAAGGCATGCTCATCGACTGGATCCATGAAGCCGGTCGGGAGGTCGCCGCTGGCCGCATGCTCGGCGTGGTGATGAACCCGGGCGCCTACACACACACGTCCGTGGCGTTGCACGATGCGATCAAGGGGGCGAGCGTTCCGCTTGTCGAGCTTCATATCTCGAACGTGCATGCGCGGGAGGAATTCAGGCATCACTCATACATCTCGCCAGCCGCGCGCGGGATCATCGTCGGGTTCGGCGTGAAGGGCTATCCGCTCGCGATCGAAGCGCTGGTGCGCGTGAGCGCCGCCGCCTGATGAGCACGCAAGCAGGGCTCTTCGAGGCACCCGATGGCACCCTGCGCTGCCGCTGGTGCGAATCGACCCAGACTTACCAGGACTATCACGACAGCGAGTGGGGCTTTCCGGTCACGGACGATCGCCGGCTTTTCGAGAAGCTGTGCCTCGAGGGCTTTCAGGCGGGCTTGAGCTGGCTGACGATTCTCAACAAGCGCGAAGCCTTCAGGCGCGGCTTTGCGCAGTTCGATGCCGAGCGCGTGGCGCGCTTTGGCGCCAAGGACATCGAGCGCCTGCTGGCCGATGTTGGCATCGTGCGGCATCGCGGCAAGATCGAATCAACCATCAACAACGCCAAGCGCGTGATCGAACTGCGAGAGGAATTCGGCTCTCTCGCGGCCTACGCGTGGCGCTTTGAGCCGGATGTGGCGACGCGGCCGAAGCGCATCACGCATGACGCGCTGCGAGAGATGACCACATCCGCCGAGTCGATCGCGATGTCGAAAGACCTGAAGAAGCGCGGCTGGAGCTTCGTCGGCCCGACGACCGTCTATGCATTCATGCAGGCGATGGGCCTGGTCAACGATCACGTCGAAGGCTGCCATGCGCGCGAGTCGGCGTTGGCCGCCCGCGCCAAGCTGAAGCTTCCGCGCTGAGCAACTGCCTCAAGCCGCCTGCGGCCCCGACACTTTCCGGTGGCTGATCCGGCCTTGGCTGTCGACGCTTTCGAGGTGTACGTCGAAGCCCCACAGCCGCGCGACGTGCTTGAGCACCTCTTGCGAGTCGTCGTGCAGGGGACGGTTGTTGTGCTGCGTGTGGCGCAGCGTGAGAGAGCGGTCGCCGCGCAGGTTCACGCTCCAGACCTGGATGTTGGGCTCGCGATGGTTCAGGTCGTACTGGCGTGACAGCGATTCGCGCAATTGGCGGTAGCCGCTGTCGTCGTGGATGGCCGACACCTCGAGCTCGGATTCGCTTTCTTTGTCGCTGACCGCAAAAAAGCGGAAGTCCCGCATCAGCTTGGGCGACAGGAACTGCCCGATGAAGCTCTCGTCCTTGAAATTGCGCATCGCATAGTCGAGCGACGTCTGCCAGTCGGATCCAGCGATGTCCGGGAACCAGCGCTTGTCTTCTTCGGTCGGCTTCTCGCAGATGCGCCGCAGATCGGTGTACATCGCGAAACCGAGCGCATAAGGGTTGATGCCGCTGTAAGCCCGATGGCCGATCGGCGGCTGAAAGACAACGTTGGTGTGCGACTGCAGCCACTCCATCATGAAACCGTCCGCCAGCAGGCCTTCGTCATAGAGCGTGTTGAGCAGCGTGTAGTGCCAGAAGGTTGCCCAGCCCTCGTTCATGACCTGCGTCTGCCGCTGCGGATAAAAGTACTGCCCGATCTTGCGCACGATACGCACCACTTCGCGTTGCCAAGGCTCCAACAATGGTGCGTTTTTCTCGATGAAGTAGAGAAGGTTTTCCTGCGGCTCTGCCGGGAAGCGCTTGGCTGCTTCTTCTTCCTCGGCGGTGCGGCCGGCGCGTTTGGGCAGCGTGCGCCAGAGGTCATTCACCTGTTGCTGGAGGTGATGCTCGCGTTCCTCGCGGCGTGCCTGTTCCTGGCTGAGGGACAGCCGTTGAGGACGGCGATAGCGGTCGACCCCGTGATTCATCAGCGCATGGCAGGAGTCGATCAGGTCTTCGACCGCCGACACCCCATGGCGCTCCTCGCATTCGCTGATGTAGTGCCGCGCGTAGACGAGATAGTCGATGATCGAGGACGCGTCCGTCCACATCTTGAAGAGATAGTTGCCCTTGAAGAAGCTGTTGTGGCCGTAGGCGGCATGGGCGATCACCAGCGACTGCATCGCCATGGTGTTCTCTTCCATCAGATAGGCGATGCACGGATCGGAGTTGATGACGATCTCGTAGGCCAGTCCCATGTGGCCGCGGCGATAGTTCTTCTCGGTCGAGATGAACTGCTTGCCGTATGACCAGTGGCGATAGATGACCGGCATGCCCACTGAGGCATAGGCGTCCATCATCTGCTCGGCGGTGATGATCTCGAGCTGGTTGGGGTAGGTGTCCAGCTTGTAGCCGCGCGCCACCCGGGCGATCTCGCCGTGGTATTGCTCTATCAGCTCGAAAGTCCAGTCCGAAGGACTGGGCAAGGGCGTTCGTGTCTTTTCGTTCACGCCGGTCCTCTTTCTTTCTTGAACAACTCGCGGAACACCGGATAGATGTCCTGCGCGTCGGAAACCTTGCGCATCGCGAAGTTCTTGTGCGAGTCGATCAGCTGGCTGTATTCCTCCCACATGTTCTGTTCGGCTTCGGCAACCTGCACATAGGCGTAGTAGCGCACCAGCGGCAACAGGTGTTCGCTCAGGAGTTCGCGGCAACGGCCGCTGTCCTGGTGCCAGTTGTCGCCGTCACTGGCCTGCGCACCGTAGATGTTCCATTCGCTGCTCGGATAGCGCGCCCGAACGATGTCGAGCATCAGCGTCAGTGCGCTCGAAACGACTGTGCCGCCCGTCTCCGTCGCGTGGAAGAACTCTTCTTCGGTGACTTCGGCAGCCTGTGTGTGGTGGCGGATGAAGACCAGGTCGATCTTCTCGTAGTGCCGCGTCAGGAACATGTACAGCAGCATGAAGAAGCGCTTGGACATGTCCTTGCGCGACTCGTCCATTGAACCCGAGACGTCCATCAGGCAGAACATCACCGCCTTGGCGGAAGGAACCGGCACCCGCACGCGATTGCGATAGCGCAGGTCGATCGGATCGAGGAAAGGCACGTGCTTGGCCTTGCTGCGCAACTCTTCGAGCTTGGCTTCGGTTTCGCGGATTTCACGCTGCACGAGGGCATCGGCGACACGGGGGCTGCGCTGCAGATGAAGCAGGTGCGCTTCGAGTTCGCGGATCTCGCGCCGGGAGTCGCCGCCGAGCGCGATGCGTCGCGCCAGCGCGCCACGCATCGAGCGCACGACATGCAGGTTGCTCGGGTTGCCGTCGCTTACGAAGCCAGCCCGATGGCTCTTCCACTCGGGGACTTCGGCCAGCTGCGTGCGAACCAGATGGGGCAGGGCGAGGTCTTCGAAGAAGACCCGCATGAACTCTTCCTTTGTCAGGCGGAAGACGAAATCGTCCTCGCCGCCTTCGCCGTCACCGGCCTGCGAGCCGCTGCCAGAGCCGCCGCCGCCCTGCGGCCGTTCGATGCGATCGCCCTTGACGTACTCCTTGTTGCCCGGATGCACATATTCACGGTCGCCGCCCTGGCCGTGACCGAACACAGGCTCCGACACATCGCGCTTGGGGAGCGTGATGTCCTCGCCCTGCTCGAGATCGCGGATGCCGCGGCCGCTGACCGCGCGCCGCACGGCTTCGCCGATCTGCTCGCGATAGCGCCGCAGGAAACGCTCGCGGTTGCCGATGGACTTGTTCTTGCCTGACAACCGACGGTCGATGATCTGCTGCAGCATTGCCACGCCAGACCTCCTTCTTCAACTCATCATGAACTCTTGCGTACGCGCAAATACCATTCGCACAGCAGACGCACCTGCTTGGCGGTGTAGCCCTTCTGCACCATGCGATTGACGAAATCCTCGTGCTTCTTGAGCTCGTCGGCGCTGCTCTTGGCATTGAAGCTGATGACCGGCAGAAGCTCTTCGGTGTTCGAGAACATCTTCTTCTCGATCACCGTGCGGAGCTTTTCATAGCTGGTCCACAGCGGGTTCTTGCCTGCATTGCCGGCGCGCGCGCGCAGCACGAAGTTGACGATTTCGTTTCGGAAGTCCTTGGGATTGCTGATGCCCGCGGGCTTTTCGATCTTTTCCAGTTCTGCGTTGAGCGATCCACGGTCGAAGACTTCTCCCGTGTCCTGGTCGCGGTACTCCTGGTCCTGGATCCAGTAGTCGGCGTAGGTGACGTAACGGTCGAAGATGTTCTGGCCGTACTCCGAGTAGCTTTCGAGGTACGCCGTCTGGATCTCCTTGCCGATGAACTCCGCATAGCGCGGCGCCATCAGCTCCTTGATGTACGACAGGTACTTCTGCTCGGTCTCGGGCGCGAACTGCTCGCGCTCGATTTGTTGTTCGAGCACATACATCAGGTGCACCGGATTCGCCGCGACCTCGCTGCTGTCGAAGTTGAAGACCTTCGAGATGATCTTGAACGCGAAGCGTGTCGAGACACCGCTCATGCCTTCGTCGACACCCGCGTAGTCGCGGTACTCCTGAATGGACTTGGCCTTGGGGTCGGTGTCCTTCAGGTTGTCGCCGTCGTAGACCTGCATCTTGCTGAAGATGCTGGAGTTCTCGGGCTCCTTCAGGCGCGTGAGCACCGAGAACTGCGCCATCATGCGTAGCGTTCCAGGCGCGCAGGGCGCATGCGCCAGTGATGAGTTGCGCACCAGCTTCTCATAGATCTTGATCTCTTCGGACACACGCAGGCAGTACGGCACCTTGACGATGTAGATCCGATCGAGAAACGCTTCATTGTTCTTGTTGTTGCGGAAGGCCTTCCACTCGCTCTCGTTGCTGTGCGCGAGCACGATGCCGTCGAACGGAATGGCGCCGAAGCCTTCAGTGCCCTTGAAGTTGCCTTCCTGGGTGGCCGTCAACAGCGGATGCAGCACCTTGATGGGCGCCTTGAACATCTCGACGAATTCGAGCAGGCCCTGGTTGGCGAGGCAGAGGCCGCCGGAGTAGGCGTAGGCGTCAGGATCGTCCTGCGCGTAGTCCTCCAGCTTGCGGATGTCGATCTTGCCGACCAGCGACGAGATGTCCTGGTTGTTCTCATCGCCAGGCTCGGTCTTGGCGACCGCGATCTGCCGCAGCACCGAGGGGTAGCGCTTGACCACCTGGAACTTGCGGATGTCCCCGCCGTACTCTTCGAGCCGCTTCACCGCCCATGGCGACAGAATGCGTTGCAGGTAGCGGCGCGGGATGCCGTATTCCTTCTCGAGGATCTCGCCGTCTTCCGACGCATCGAAGAGACCGAGCGGCGATTCATTCACCGGCGAGCCCTTGATGGAGTAGAAGGGCACGTGTTCCATGAGCTGCTTGAGACGCTCCGCGATGGAACTCTTGCCGCCGCCCACGGGGCCAAGCAGATAGAGGATCTGCTTTTTTTCCTCGAGGCCCTGCGCGCCGTGCCGGAAGTACGACACCACCTGTTCGATGGCATCTTCCATGCCGTAGAACTCGCGGAACGCAGGGTAGATCTTGATCACCTTGTTCGCGAAGATTCGCGACAGGCGAGGGTCGTTTCGAGTGTCCACCAGTTCGGGCTCGCCGATGGCTTCGAGCATGCGCTCGGCCGCGGTGGCGTACGCCATGGGCTCCCGCTTGCAGACCTCAAGATATTCCTGCAGGGACAGGACCTCTTCGCGCGTACGCTCGTAACGAGCGGCGAAGTTACTGATGACATCCATAGACACCTCCATCGAGTCAGCGGGGCGCTGCCCGGAGTCTCCGTGCTGCACACGTTGCATCGTTCGCAGGAATGGTGCCAGGTGATGTGTGCACGCTTTGGATTAACTCCTCAAGCAGGAACTCGCTCAAAGCATAGAACAAAGAACGCGTCCAGCAAATTGCTTTTCGGATAAGAACCACAACGAAGTTGGAAAGTTCAGAGTAAAAGTTGCACGAACCTCGATCAATCGCAATTTCCAAGTCCGCATGACGCGCATGGCGGACCTCCCGCACGAGATGCACAAGATGCTCACGCGTCCACACCAGCGTAACCTGTCCGGTTTCGTCGCGTGCGGCTGTCGGTGCTTTCCATATATCTTGAAGATCTATTTCTATGGGTTTGCAACGCTTGAGCCGTGCTGCCGGCTTACGAATAAACACTGAAGAGGTGAGAATCTCGCATCGGTATTCACAAGATGGCCGGCGCACAACAAAAAGGCGGCCATTGGGCCGCCTTTTTTCGCCGATTTTCGAAGGGTCATTCGACCTTGCCGATCTTTCGCACAGCCTCTGTCATGGCGCTTGCATCCGCATTCCAGTAGGTCTGGAACTCTGGCGCATCCAGATAGGCGATCGGACTTCCCGCCTTTTCGATCACTTGCGCGACGGCAGGGTCCGCTGCAACCTTTGCAGATGCGGCCCTGAGCTTGCGAACGATGTCTTCGGGCGTTCCCGCAGGAACGAAGAGCCCCGACCACTGCGCGAACTTCACCTTGTAGCCGGACTGTAAAAGGCTCGGCACATCCGGAAGCGCCGCCAGCGGCTGATCGCCCCAATGCGCGAGCGCGCGCAGTCTGCCGCCCTTGATCTGCTGCACCACCGTGGACGGTCCGCTCGCGACCGCATCGACCTGGCCTCCGAGAAGCGCAACGACCGCCGGACCCGCTCCGGTGTAAGGAATGTGCGTCATGCGAAATCCTGCGGCGTTCTTCAGCATTTCCATCGGCACATGCATGGTGCCGTAGTTGCCGGAGCTCCCGTAGTTGTAGGCACCGGGCTTGGCGCGTGCGTCCGCGACAAAGTCGGCGAGCGTCTTCCATGGCGCATCCGCGCGCACGACCAGTACGGTCGGATCGGCGGTAAAGCGCGCGATCGGCTTGAACTGGCTCATCTGGTAAGCGGGCTTGCGGTCCAGGATGACGTCGGCTTCCGGAAGGATGGAGATGGAGGACAGGCTCATCAGCACTGTGTAACCGTCCGCCGGTGCTCGCGCGACGTAGCCGATGCCGACCGCGCCACCGGCGCCGGCCCTGTTCTCGACGATGACCGGCTGCTTGAGCTCGCGTGACAAGGCTTCGGCAACTGGCCGCGCCACGGTATCGGCGACGCCGCCGGGCGGAAAGGGCACGATCATCGTGATCGGTTTTTCAGGCCATGAGCCTTGCGCGAGTGCGCTCGCAGCAGCGGTGATCAGCGCGGCGCCCAGCAGCGCACGTCGTGAGGGGTGCATGTTTGTTGTCTCCGTTGTGTCGGGTAATCACACGAACCGGTTCTCGAGCACGCCCAGCCCGTCGATCTCGATGCGAACGACGTCGCCCGGCTTGAGGTACTGCGGCGGCGTCAGACCCATGCCGACTCCGGCGGGGGTGCCGGTCGCGATCATGTCCCCCGCGTGCAGCGTGATGCCGCGGGAGCAGGTTTCGATCAGCGTGGGAATGTCGAAGATGAGATCGGTGGTCTGGCCGTCCTGCCGCGGCTCGCCGTTGACCCAGCAGCGCACCCGGGTACGCGTGCCATCAAGCTCGTCGGCAGTCACGATCCAGGGCCCCATCGGGCAGAAGGTGTCGAAGGACTTGCCCAGGTCCCACTGCTGGTGCCGCATTTGCACGTCGCGCGCCGTGACGTCGTTGACGATGGTGTAGCCGAACACATGCGACATCGCGTCGGCCCGCGAAATGTTGCGGCCGCTTTTGCCGATCACCACCGCCAGTTCCGCTTCGTAGTCGATCTGCGCCGAAATGGCCTCGCCGGGCAATTGCACCGGGTCGTCGGGCCCGACGACGCACTCGGGCACCTTGGTAAAGACGATGGGCCACGCATCGACGCTGGCCGCACTGTTCTTGAACACCGAGCCCGACAACTCCTTTGCATGCGCGTGGTAGTTGCGGCCGACGCAGAAGATGTTCCGGCGCGGCAGCGGGATCGGCGCTTCCAGCTTGACGTCACCCAGAGCCATGGGGCTGCCCGCAGTCGGCAGCGCGGATGCGCCAGAAGCGTGTGCTTCGATGAGGGGCAACGCCCCGCGAAGGGCCGCGGCGGGGTCGAGTTGAAGCGGCGTGACGGTCAGTCGATCGTCCGAGACAAGGCCGACGTGCCTGCGGTCTTGATATTGATAGGTTGCAATGCGCACAATGATCTCCTCTATGGCGACCAAATGCTACCAATCGGATACCAAGTCCACAATAGAGCCCAGCCCGCGTCCGGACCGCCAGGGTCGGCGCGCTCTCTTCATTTCAATCCACCTGCGATCGTGCACAGTGCCCTGAACTTGCGGGAAGCCATCCTCGAAAACCTGAAGTCGCGCGCGTGGCGGGCCGGCCATCGCTTGCCGACGGAACGGGAGTTGAGCAGCCAATATGGGCTCAGCCGGTCGACCGTTCGCCGCGTGCTCGCGGACCTGAAGGGCAGGGGGTTGATCACTCAGACGGTCGGGAGCGGCACCTACGTGAGCGACGAAGTGGGCCGCGCGCTCGCCGACATCAGCAGTGGCGAGTCGCCGCTGGCAACCAGTCCGGCCGAGCTGATGAGCGCCCGACTGGTGCTCGAACCCGCCATCATCGCCATGGTGATCGGCAACGCGACCACTGCAGACTTCGAAAGAATGGAAAACTGCTGCGAGCGAGGCGAGGCCGCCGCCACCATCGAGGAGTTCGAATTGTGGGACGGCAAGCTGCATGAGGCGATCGCTGATGCCGCTCACAACGCGTTCATTTCCACTGTCTTCCAACGCATGAACGAAGTCCGTGCGCAGAGCGAATGGGGCATGCTGAAGCGGCGCAGCGCAACGCCCGAACGCCGGCTCGCCTACCAGCGCGAGCATCGCGACCTTGTGGCGGCGTTGAAGGATCGCGACGGTGCGCGAGCGAGCGAACTCTGCCTCGGCCACCTAGTTCATGTGCGGAAAAACTTGCTCGGCTATTGACGGTGCGTGGCGCACCGTAACGCTGGGACAGCGAGCCTGCGCGCCATTGGACTAGCGGAAACCCGCCCTCGCGTTGACCCGGTCCGAGCCCGCCGGTATATTGGCCTGGATTGGCGTGGAGGCATACCAATTCATACCAATTGACTGAGCCTCCCGGGCCGGGGCGCTCCTGGAGACAATCGTGAACACACTATGGAGTCGATGTCTGCGCCTCGCGCCGCACTGCTGGGCTGCAGCCTTGATTGCGTCGGCCCCGTTCGTGGCGGCCAATGCGCAGGACTATCCGTCGCATCCGGTGCGGATCATCGTGCCGTTTGCCGCCGGCGGACCGGCCGACGTCTACGCACGAATTGTTGCGGTGCGCCTGCAGGAGGCCCTCGGGCAAGGGTTCGTGGTCGACAACCGGCCGGGCGCGGGATCGGTCATCGGCACCGAGGCTGCGGCAAAGAGCCCGCCGGATGGTTACACGCTGCTCCTGATGTCGAACGCGCATACGGTCAACGAATCGCTCATCCCGAACAAGCCTTATCAGTTGATGCGCGACTTTGTCCCGGTGACGCCCATCAACTCGTCGGATCTCGTGCTGGTCACTCGCAGCGGGTTGCCGGTCAACAACCTGGGCGAGTTGATCGCGTTGGCAAAGGCCAAGCCCGGCGCGCTGACCTATGCGTCTTCCGGCCCCGGCACGCCTTATCACCTGGCGGGCGAACTCTTCAAGGCCATGGCAGGGGTGTCGATCCTCCACATCCCCTATAGGGGCAGCGCCGGTGCGCGCACTGACGTGCTGGGCGGCCAGGTGGACATGATGTTCGACGCCGTACCGACCATGACCGAGCATGTGCGCGGCGGCCGCGTGAAGGCGATCGCAACCACCGGCCTCACGCGTTCGGCCGTCATGCCCGACGTGCCGACCGTGGACGAAGCCGGCGTGCCCAAATACGAAGCGACGATCTGGCTGGGCCTGATGGCGCCCAAAGGTACGCCCGCCGCCGTCGTCGACCGCCTGAACGCCGAGGTCCAGAAAATCGCGTCGAACCCCGACGTGATTCGGGCCTGGAAAGCGCAAGGCGCGACACCCATGCAGATGAACGTCGCCGATTTCACGCGATATATGAATCAGGACATCGCGAAATGGGCGCGGGTCGTCAAGGTGTCGGGCGCAAAGGCGGACCAATGAACATCCTGTGTGCGGGGGCGGCCCAGGGGCTGGTGAGGGCGCTGCAAGGCGTGTTCCTGGAACTCACCGGCGCCAAGGTCGAGGGCCGTTTCGGCGCGGTCGGCGCCATGAAGGAAGCGCTGCTTGCCGGAGAGCCTTGCGACGTGATGATCGCCACGGCCGCCATGGTTGCCGATCTGCAGGCCGAGCGTCGGCTGGTGCAAGACTCGGAAGCTGCGCTAGGGCGCGTTCGCACCGGCATCGCCGTCCGACAGGGCGAGCCGTTGCCGCAAGTCGGCTCGCCCGAGGCGCTGAAAGCCAGTTTGCTGACCGCGAAGGCGATCTATTTTCCGGATGCATTGCGCTCGACCGCCGGCATCCATTTCGCGGCGGTTCTTGGGAAGCTCGGGATCGCCGAGACAGTAGCGTCGCGCCTGCGCACGTTTCCCAACGGCGCCACAGCCATGAAAGAACTCGCCTCCCACGTCGGGCCGGGCGCCATCGGTTGCACCCAGATCACCGAAATCAACTACACGCCGGGCGTCGCACTCGTGGGGCCTCTGCCGGATGCCTTTGAATTGGCCACCGTCTACACGGCCGCAGTCAGCGCGAAGGCGCAGCAGCCCGAACTTGCACGGCGTTTCGTGGACTTGATCGCAGGCCCCCGGTCGCGCTGCCTTCGCGCGCAGGGCGGCTTCGAATTCACCGCACCCGGCCCCTAGCGGACGGGAACTTTTCATGATCCAACCGACGGAGAAAAGCGCATGACGATTCTGCAAACGCTGAGCCGGCTGGCTGTCGGCGCCCGCAACTGGTTGGCCAGATCGCGCTGGCTACCGCCAACCCGGCGAAGCGTTAATGTTCTAACCAGCCCAAGCCCTCTCCAGCCCCGCCTTTCGTGAAACACCGCGGAACTGGCTTCGCCAGGCCGCCGGTGTTGCCCCCGGTCAGGGGGTAGGCGAAGCGACACGAAGTGCGCGCAGCCTGGGGGCGAGCAACACCTAACTAAAGAATTCTTTCGCCTTGTCGAACCACCCCTTGTCGGTGGGGCTGTGCTTCTCGCCACCCTTCTTGAGCGACTCGTCGAGTTCCTTCAGCAATTTGCGCTGGTGCTCCGTGAGCTTGACCGGCGTTTCGACGCGCACATGGCAATACAGGTCGCCCGGGTAGCTCGACCGCACGCCCTTGATGCCCTTGCCGCGCAGGCGGAACTGCTTGCCGCTCTGGGTCCCGTCGGGAATGTCGATCGCGGCCGGCCCCTTGAGCGTCGGGACGCTGATTTCGCCGCCAAGCGCCGCCGTCGTGATGCTGACCGGCACGACGCAGTGAAGATCGTCACCGTCGCGCTCGAACAACTCATGCTTCTTGAGGCGTATCTCTATATAGAGATCGCCCGGCGGCCCGCCATTGGTCCCGGGCTCGCCGTTGCCGGTGCTGCGAATCCGCATGCCGTCGTCGATGCCGGCCGGGATCTTCACTTCCAGCGTCTTGTTGTTCTTGATCTTTCCCTGGCCATGACAGGTCGTGCACGGTTCCGGAATGATCTTGCCGGACCCATGGCAGGTCGGGCAGGTCTGCTGCACGCTGAAGAAGCCCTGGCGCATCTGCACCGCGCCTTGGCCGTGGCAGGTCGTGCAAGTGATCGGCTTGGTGCCCGGCTTGGCGCCGGTGCCCTTGCAGGTGCCGCAATCGTCCCAGGTGGGAATGCGGATCTGGGCGTCCTTGCCGTCGGCCGCTTCCTCGAGCGTGACTTCCATCGCGTAGCTCAGGTCGCTGCCGCGATACACCTGCCGCCCGCCCTGGCGACCGGCGCGCTGCCCGAAGACGTCCCCGAAGATGTCGCCGAACGCTTCAGCGAAGCCGCCGAACCCTTCCGCACCCGGGCCGCCGCGCATGTTGGGGTCGACACCCGCGTGGCCGTACTGGTCGTACGCGGCGCGCTTTTGCGGATCCGACAGCATTTCGTAAGCTTCCTTGACCTCCTTGAACTTGATCTCGGCGTCCTTGGAGTCCCCGTGGTTGCGGTCGGGGTGGTGCTTCATCGCAAGCTTGCGATAAGCCTTCTTGATTTCCTCTTCGCTGGCGTTCTTGGGAACGCCGAGGGTTTCGTAGTAGTCGCGTTTGGTGGCCATGGTCGAGGTCGGGCGGAGTCGTCTTCAGGAAGCAGGGTCAGGAAGCGGAAAAGGCTGGACCACCTTGCAGCGGGTCCAGCCTTGGTTCAGGGCATGCAGATCAGCCCTTCTTGACTTCCTTGACTTCGGCGTCGACCACGTTGTCGTCCGCCGGAGCACTTGCAGCTTCCGGGTTGGCGCCGGCCGCGCCGCCTGCGGCGCCGGCCGCAGCCTGCGCGTCGGCGTACATCTTCTCGCCGAGCTTCTGGCTGGCGGTCATCAGCGTGTTGGTCTTGTCCTCGATCGCGGACTTGTCTTCACCCTTGAGGGCTTCCTCGACGTCCTTGATCGCGGCTTCGATCTTTTCCTTCTCGCCGGCTTCCAGGCTCGCGCCGTGTTCGCCGAGCGACTTCTTCACGCTGTGGACCATGGCTTCGCCCTGATTGCGGGCCTGCGCCAGTTCGACCTTCTTCTTGTCCTCTGCCGCGTTCAGTTCGGCATCCTTCACCATCTTCTGGATCTCGTCTTCCGACAGGCCCGAGTTGGCCTTGATGGTGATCTTGTTTTCCTTGCCGGTGCCCTTGTCCTTGGCGCCGACGTGCAGGATGCCGTTGGCGTCGATGTCGAAGCTGACTTCGATCTGCGGCGTGCCGCGCGATGCCGGCGGAATGCCTTCGAGGTTGAATTCGCCGAGCAGCTTGTTGCCCGAAGCGACTTCGCGCTCGCCCTGGAACACCTTGATCGTCACCGCCGGCTGGTTGTCCTCGGCCGTGGAGAAGGTCTGCGCGAACTTGGTCGGGATCGTGGTGTTCTTCGTGATCATCTTGGTCATCACGCCGCCCATCGTCTCGATGCCGAGCGACAGCGGGGTCACGTCCAGCAGCAGCACGTCCTTGCGGTCGCCCGAGAGCACCTGGCCCTGGATGGCAGCGCCGACGGCGACGGCTTCATCGGGATTCACGTCCTTGCGCGGGTCCTTGCCGAAGAACTCCTTGACCTTGTCCTGCACCTTCGGCATGCGGGTCATGCCGCCGACCAGGATGACATCGCTGATCTCGGTCACGCTCACACCGGCATCCTTGATGGCGGTGCGGCAGGGCGCAATGGTGCGCTCAATCAGTTCGTCGACCAGGCTTTCGAGCTTGGCGCGGGTCAGCTTGATGTTCAGGTGCTTCGGACCCGATGCATCGGCCGTGATGTAGGGCAGGTTGATGTCGGTCGCTGCGCTGTTCGACAGTTCGATCTTGGCCTTTTCGGCGGCTTCCTTCAGGCGCTGCAGTGCGAGAACGTCCTTGCTCAGATCGACGCCCTGGTCCTTCTTGAACTCGGAAATGATGTAGTCGATGATGCGCTGGTCGAAGTCTTCACCGCCCAGGAAGGTGTCGCCGTTGGTCGACAGCACTTCGAACTGCTTTTCGCCGTCGACGTCCGCGATCTCGATGATGGAGATGTCGAAGGTGCCGCCGCCGAGGTCATACACGGCGATCTTGCGGTCGGCCTTGTCTTGCTTGTCCAGGCCGAAGGCCAGTGCTGCCGCCGTCGGCTCGTTGATGATGCGCTTGACGTCCAGGCCCGCGATGCGGCCGGCGTCCTTGGTGGCTTGGCGCTGGCTGTCGTTGAAGTAGGCCGGCACGGTGATCACCGCTTCGGTCACGGTTTCGCCGAGATAGTCTTCGGCGGTCTTCTTCATCTTGCGCAGGATTTCGGCGCTGATCTGCTGGGGAGCGAGCTTCTTGCCGCGCACTTCGACCCAGGCGTCGCCGTTGTCGGCCTTGGTGATGCTGTAGGGCATCAGGTCGATGTCCTTCTGGACTTCTTTTTCCTCGAACTTGCGTCCGATCAGTCGCTTGACGGCGTAAATCGTGTTCTTGGGGTTGGTGACCGCCTGACGCTTGGCCGAGGCGCCGACCAGCACTTCGCCGTCTTCCTGGTAGGCCACGATCGAAGGCGTCGTACGGGCGCCTTCAGAGTTCTCGATCACACGCGTGACGTTGCCTTCCATGATCGACACGCACGAATTCGTGGTGCCGAGGTCGATGCCGATGATTTTGGCCATGTTGTTGCTCCTGGGATCTGAAATAAGGTTGTTGTGAACTTGTGGATAACCGGGTGCGATTCAAGGGATGAAACGGGGTTTTCCTGTGGGTTTCTTGTGGGTTTCAGCTCGGGCTGCTGACGGTCACGAGCGCGGGGCGAAGGATGCGGTCGGCGATCGTGTAGCCCTTTTGCAGGACGCCCACGACGGTGTTGGGCGCTTGTCCCGCAGCGGGCACAACTGAAATCGCCTGGTGCAGGTGCGGGTCGAACTTGCTTCCGGCGGGCGGCGCGATTTCAATGACCTTGTTGCGCTCGAGCGCGCTCTTGAGTTGCCGCAGCGTGGCTTCGGTGCCTTCGCGCAGATGCTCGATCGTCGCCTCCTGCACCGCGAGACCGGCTTCGAGGCTATCCAGCACAGGCAGAAGACTTTCCGCAAATCCTTCGATCGCGAACTTGCGGCCCTTGCTGACTTCTTCGTCGGCGCGGCGGCGAGCGTTCTGCACGTCGGCTTGCGCGCGCAGGACCTGGTCGGTCAGCTCTGCGTTCTTTGCCTTGAGCGCGGCGACTTCGGCCTGGGCGGCTTGGGCGGCGTCCAGCGCGTCGGCTTCGTTGGCGGCTTGCGCGGCTTCCAACTCTTCGGGGCTGGGCTCGCCTTGCAGGATTTCAGGATTCGATGGGGGGTTTTGCGGGTCTGACATGCTCATAAAAGCCGGCGGCCAGGCCGGGAATCAACGAAAACGATGGATAGGCAGGCATCTTGGGCCTGCCGCAGGGGTTTTCAAGGCAAAAAAATGCGCCGTGAGGCGCATTTTGAGGAGCCCGGATCGGCTCAGTGCGCGTCGAGCAACTCGACGTCGAACTTCAGCGTCGCGTTCGGCGGGATGACGCCGCCGGCACCGCGGGCGCCATAGCCTAGGGCGGCCGGAATGATCAAGGTGCGCTTGCCGCCGATCTTCATGCCGGCGACGCCTTCGTCCCAGCCCTTGATGACCTGCCCGGCGCCGAGCGAGAAGGCAAACGGGTCGTTGCGGTCACGGCTGGAGTCGAACTTGGCGCCCTGCACGCCGTCGTTGAAGAGCCAGCCGGTGTAGTGCACGTGTACGTGGTGGCCAGCCTTTGCTTCGGCGCCGTCGCCGACGGTGGTGTCTTCGTACTGGAGGCCAGAGGGAGTGGTGGGCATGGTGCGCTCCTTGGGAATGTGGAAGGAAACCGCGCAGTTTAACGAGCCCGGGCCAGCCGCTTGCCAGGGCCCGAAGAAGGGCGCGTTGGCTCAGGGCGTGGAGGGCGGCGTTTTCTTGACTTGCCCCTGCTGCTGACCCTGCTGCCGCCCCTGCTGCCACTTGCCGGCAAAGGCTTGAAGGTCGGAAAGGCGCTTGAGCAGATCCTGTCCGCTGAGGGTCAGGCTGTAGCCCTCGCTTCCGTGATTGACGAGGCCCGCTTCGCGGAGCTCCTTGATGCGGGTGTTGAGCGTGTTGGGTGTGATGCTGCCGACGCTGTCCTGCAAAAGCCGGAAGGTTTGCGCATGTCCGTCCCGAAGAGCCCAGAGGACGCGCAGCGCGTAGCGAGCTTCCAGTAGCGCGAGCAATTGGCTGACGGCTGCGTTTTC
The DNA here is from genome assembly GCF_056399425.1 of Variovorax sp. 01N429. NCBI lineage: Bacteria > Pseudomonadati > Pseudomonadota > Betaproteobacteria > Burkholderiales > Comamonadaceae > Variovorax > Variovorax sp. 01N429. The sequence goes on from NZ_JBFTRG010000009.1 coordinate 250,139, forward strand.
CTTGCTGCTCATCGACTTCATCTCCTCGGGGAGCGGCGGGCTGATGTCCGCCTGTTTTTCTTGTGACGGGTACGTGACCACCCGAAATGGCCGGCGACTATAGCCCGAAAGGTAGGCTGCTACAAGTTTTATAGCTGTCGGTGCAAGCCTGCTGCGGGCTGTAGCCCTTTGGCTACACCGCGTGGCTGGATTGGCCTAGTCGGCGTAGTTCGCCATGGCCTCGCCGAGGCGCACCGGCCGCGCCGGCGCCCAGGCCGGGTTGAACACCACCGGCGGCGCCGGAAACAGCATCACGACCGTCGAGCCAAGCAGGAAGCGGCCCATTTCCTCGCCTTGCCCAAGCGTGATCTGCTTGTCGGCGTAGTGCCATTCGCGCACTTCCCCGCCGCGCGGCGGATTGACGACGCCATGCCATACCGTCGCCATGCTGCCGACGATGGTTGCGCCGACCAGCACCAGCACGAACGGGCCGCGTGCCGTCTCAAAGACGCAAACCACACGCTCGTTGCGCGCGAAGAGGCCGGGCACGCCGCGCGCGGTGGTCGGATTCACGGAGAAAAGGTCGCCGGGCACGTGGATCATGCGCAGCAGGCGGCCGTCGCATGGCATGTGGATGCGGTGGTAATCCCTGGGGCTCAGGTACAGCGTCGAAAAACTGCCGTGCGCGAATTGCGCGGCGAGTGTGGCGTCGCCGCCGACCAGCGTGGTCGTCGAGTACCTGTGGCCCTTTGCCTGGAAGATCTGGTCGCCCTGGATCGCGCCAAACTGGCTGATGGCGCCATCGACGGGGGACACCAGATCTGCCTGTGCAATCCGGCGCGCGCCGGGCTTCAGGGCACGCGTGAAGAAGGCGTTGAAGCTCGGGTAGCTGGCGATGTCGCTGTCGAGGGCTTCGCCCATGTCGACGCCGTATTTGGCGACGAAGCGCCGGATGATCCAGGTCGTCACGGCGCCGCGCTCCTTGCCGGCAACCCATCCGGCGAAAGAGGTCAGCGCTTGCTTGGGGAGCAGGTACTGCGGAAGGACGGCAAAGCGATCGGACAAGGCTGCGTTTTCGACAAGGGGATCGACGATTCTATAGACCGCTCAGGCCGACGCCGGGCCGCTCCAAGCGACGGAGCGTGGGGGCCTCAGGCCGACGCCGGGCCGCCCCAAGGCGGCCTGCGGCCCCCTCGGGGGGCAGCGAGTACACGAAGTGACGGAGCGTGGGGCCAGCTCATTCCGCCTTGATGTTCGCGGCCTTGATCACCTGCGCCCACTTCTCGACCTCGGCCTTCTGGAAGGCAGCAATCTGCGCGGTCGTCATGTCGGCCGGCTCCATGCCGAAGCTCTTGAGCTTTTCCTGCATGTCGGGCTGCGCGAGGATCTTGCGGATCTCGTTGTGCAGGCGGTCGACGATCGGTGCGGGTGTGCCGGCGGGCACGAAGATCGCCTGCCACGACACGACTTCAAAATCCGCGAGTCCGGGCACGCCCGACTCTGCCACCGTGGGCACATCCGGCATCGAAGGCAGCCGCTTGGCGGAAGTCACGGCGATGGCGCGCAGCTTGCCGCTCTGGATGTGCGGACCGGCGACCACCGTGGTGTCGAACATCATGTCGACCTGTCCGCCGATCACGTCCTGGATGGCCGGGCCGCTTCCCTTGTACGGGATGTGCGTGAACTTGACGCCGGACTTGTAGGCCAGCAGTTCGAGCGCCAGATGCTGCGAGGTGCCCGTGCCGGCCGAAGCCGACGACAAGCCGCCTGGCTTGGCCTTGCTGGCCGCAAGCACGTCTTTCAGCGTCTTGTATGGACTGGCCTGGTTGACGACCAGCACCACCGGGTTGGTGCCGATCAGCGTGACCGGGGTGAACGACTTGATCGGGTCGTAGCCGATCCGTGGATAGAGGCTCACGTTGATCGCGTGCGAACTGATCGTGCCGCCCAGCAGCATGTAGCCGTCGGGCGCGGCCCGGGAGGCCACCTCGGAGCCGACGCTGCCGCCGGCGCCGCCCTTGTTGTCGACGATGACATTGGTGCCGAGCGCCGGTCCCAGCTTCTGGGCGATCAGGCGGCCGAGCACGTCGGTCGTGCCGCCCGCGGGGAAAGGTACGAGATAGGTGATGGCCTTTCCCGTCGGCCACTGGCCTTCTGCGAAGGCGGGCAGTTGCGCAAGGACTCCGCCGAGCGAAGCGAGAGTGGCGGTTTGGATGAGGGTGCGACGTCGCATGATTTGTCTCCGGGGTTGGAATGCCGCGCTTGTGATTGTTGGAGGTCGCGGAACTTGGTTGCGTGGTGTTGCTGTGATCTTGCTGTGGACTTGGTTCAGGTCACCGGCGCCGGGTTGAAAAGCACGAGCGCGTTGTGCAGCTTCCACTGCTCCGCCCAGGTCTTCTTGCGGCCGCTGGCGACGTCCAGCATCAGCCTGAACATCTCCCAGCCGACGTCGGCGATGGTCTTCTCTCCGGTGGCGATGGTTCCGGCATTGATGTCCATCAAGTCG